>JALDXK010000038.1:0-19555 GCA_032155105.1 Acidobacteriota bacterium | reverse complement strand
TTGCCGACCGAGCCGGTGATGCCGAACCTCGAGTTGGCCTGGAGCGTTTCCCGGCTCAATGCACCGTTGACGGTAGTGCGGCCTCCGTACCAGTAATTGATGTCTGCCGAAATCCACAGTCTCGGCTTGACGTCGTAGCTGACGTGAAACTCGAGCGCGCCGATCGGATCCTGTGTCCGCACGTTGCCCGGGGCTCCGGGAGCGCTCCTGAAGAAATCATCGTTCGACGTGAACAGCCACACTCCGGCGTACATGTCGAGCGTTACCGGACCGGTGCGGCGCGTGTAGCCCAGTTCAGGCTTGAATGCCCATCGATTGGTGCCGACGTTGATCAAGCGCGTCGGATCGTATTGCCCCGTGGGAGCCTGCACCTTCACGCTGGCGCCAAGCGTCGCTCTCGGCGGCGGCGTCTTCATGAACACCGCCGGCCGCAGCGCGGGACTGCCGGCGATGTTCACCGACAACCGCACCACGATGTCGCCAAATCCTTCGCGGCGCACCTCGCGCTCCGTACCGCTGAGCGTGCCGCTGAAATCCCCGATCGCGTACGGAAGCGACCCCGTCAGGCTGGCCGCGCGGCCGAAGAAGTCGAACGCGTGAAACAGGCTCACCACCGGCGCCTGGATCGTGCCTCGCGCTCCCTCGATCGGCAGCGTCGGATCGAACAGCAGCTCGCCCGTGGAAAAGCCGTAGGTCAGGTTGATGGCGTTTGCCGACACCGGCAGCGGCACGTAGGCGCGCGGCGCCAGTTCCTGTGCCGCGGCCATCGCGGGCACGAGACCTGCGATGATCACCAGGAGGCTGCGGGCCATCGCTAGGTGTGCCACTGCGCTCTCGGCACGACCTTCGGCGCGGCGGGGTCCCGCTGGTAATGCGGCGACATGATCTGGACCCCCTGCTCGTTGAAGCAATCCTGGATGTGCGCGTGCAGTTGATCGAGGATCAGCCCGCGCCGCGCCTGGTTGTCGAGGCAGACCAGCAGGACGTAGCGCACGTAGAAATCTTCGAGCCCGGTCTGGAACACCATCGGCTTCGGCTCTTTGCGCACGCCGTCGGTGGCGTCTGCGGCACTGAGCAGGAGGCTCTCGACCTTGCGCCACGGCGCGTCGTAGCCGATGGTGACCTGCGTCGGCGTGAAGACGCCCGCATCGGCGTTACGCGAAAAGTTGGTGACCCGCTGCGACACCATCACCGCGTTGGGAATGGTGATCTCCTCCCGGCGCGGGGTCTCGATCTTGGTCGAGAGCGTGCCCACGTGCGTCACCGTGCCCTCGGTATCGCCGACCCGCACGAAGTCGCCGCGCCGCAACGCGCGCGAGTAGGTCAGCGTGAACCCGCTCATCACCTGGTTGATGAGGCCGGCGGAGCCGAGCGAGATCATCAGGCCGACAAGGACGCTCACGCCCTTGAACGCATCGGTGTCGCTGCCGGGCAAGTACGGATACGCCAGCACCAGCGCGAAGATCCACAACAGCGCCGTGAGCAGCTTGCGGGTGGTCGCCGCCGTCTCGGGGTAGACAAACAGGAACTGCGTCCGTTGCTCTTCAACCGCGTTGAAGATCAGCAGGAGGACACGGGCCAGCAGCCGCGTCACGAAGATGATCAGCGCGACGGTAAAGAGGTCCGGCAGGTAGGCGAGCGCGTTCTGCCCGAACGCCGCGACGCGGTCGACGAGCAGGGCGCGCATCGATTCACCCCATGGGCGCGTGTACGGGAAGCGCCGCATCACGAAGGTGAACCACATGTAGCTGACGGTCAGGCCGGTCAGCACCAACAGCACGCCGATCGACCGAATGACGTATTCCACCACGCTGGTGCGCCGCACGATCTCGTCGCCACCTGTCAGGCGCGAGAGCTGGCGATGGGTCACCACCGCGAATCTGGCTGCGGCCCAGCGGTTGACGCGCACCAGGCCCATCAGCACGAGGACGAGCACCACCGTCATGAGCACTGACTGCGCGATCGCCCATAACAGCACGTACGGCCGACTCGCTTCGCCGAGCTCATTGAGCGCAAGCTGGAGCCGCTCCACGACCGCGGCGGCTTTGCCAGCCGCGGTCTCGCCCTGCAGTTCGTTCACGTCAGTCGGAAGGATGGCGAACACGTCACGGCCATCGATCGAAATCACCGCCGCCGTACCGAGCGCACGCGTCGCGACCGTCAGGCGCCGCCCGTCGGCAGCCATCGATTCGATCACCGCCCGCGCGGCGTCGACGCGATCCGTCGACGAGCGGCCGAGAATGCCGGCGCGCAGCTCCGTGATGGGGCGATTGGCGATGGTCAGCACCACTGGCGTGTCGGGCCGCGCGCTGGCGATCAGGTTCTCGATCGCCTCAGGCGACAGGTTGCGAAAGTAGTCGCTCTGCGCGCGCACCACTGCCGGCACCGCGAGGGCAATCAGGCAAAGCACGACGGCCGCCGGCGAGTGTCGCAACTGCATGCTGAGTGAAACTGGTCGAGCAGCAAAAGCAGCGCCAGCCGGAAACTCGGGGAAACCCTTTAGACCGGCACAAATACCCCGTGTCCTGCCCGCTGGCAGGAGAGGCCTCACGAAATATGGTGAGGGCTCGGGCCGGCTTCACCAACGTGAGCTCTGCGTACCAACTGCACGACAACCGGTTACCGGCCGGATCGCGAAAAGTCCGCGTCGACGTGCGGTAAGGTGAGGTAGAAGATCCGTCACGAACAGCGATGAAGTCGAAGCGCAACCAGTGGTCAAAACGTGCAGCAGCCTCCAGGCAGTCGGGTACGCCGCGCTGGCTGCTGGTCGCGCTTGGCGCAATCGCCATCGCCATGCTCGCGGTGTGGGCCGACCGTTTCGATCAGCCGGCGGTGGACACCGTTGCCGCGGGAACGTTCGAGCCGACGGTCGAGAACACGCGGGCGCCCTCGAGTCCTGCCCCGCCAGGCATGGTGTGGATCCCGGGTGGCTCGTTCTCGATGGGAGCCCAGGATCCGCCGGACATGAACGATGAGGTCGGGATGCAAGCCACCACCGATTCGCGCCCGGTGCATCGCGTGTTCGTCGACGGCTTCTGGATGGATGCCACCGAGGTCACCAACGAACAGTTCGCGGCGTTCGTAAAGGCGACCCGCTACATCACCCTCGCCGAGAAGGCGCCGCGCGCAGAGGATTTTCCCGGCGCGCCCCCCGAGAATCTCGTCGCCGGCTCGGTGATCTTTTCACCGCCGCCAACGCCGGTGCCGCTCACCGATCACTTTCAATGGTGGGCGTACGCAAAGGGCGCAAGCTGGCGTCATCCGCTCGGCGCCGGCAGCACCATCGATGGTAAGGAGAAGTTCCCGGTCGTGCACATCGCCTACGACGACGCGCTTGCCTATGCGAAGTGGGCGGGCAAGCGGCTGCCCACCGAGGCAGAGTGGGAATTCGCCGCACGCGGCGGGTTGAGCGGACAAGTGTTTCCGTGGGGCAACGAGTTCAGGCCCGCGGAGAAGTGGATGGCCAACAGCCACCAGGGTCATTTTCCCGATCACGATTCAGGCGCCGATACGTTTACCGGCATCGCGCCGGTCGCGCAGTTTCCGCCGAACACGTACGGCCTCTACGACGTCGGTGGCAACGTGTGGGAGTGGGTGAGCGACTGGTATCGCCACGACTACTACGGCCAGCTCGCCGCGACGGGGGTCCTGACACGCAACCCGAAGGGGCCAGCGAGCTCCTTCGATCCCAGTGAGCCAGGCACGCCGAAGCGCGTGCATCGCGGCGGATCGTTCCTCTGCACCGACGAGTACTGCTCCCGTTACATGGTCGGCACGCGCGGCAAAGGCGATCCGCTGACGGGCACCAACCATCTGGGCTTCCGCCTGGTAAAGGAACCCGCGTGACGTCGCACAAGTACCCGCCGAAATGACGCCTCGCGCGCGAGTTGCACTATCCTCTGGGTGTGCGCGATGACCGGCAAAGGTTGCGAATGCGCCGCTACCAGATGGCGGCGGGCACGTCCGCCATGGTCATCGTGCTGCTCTACGTCGCCTACCTGCTCGACGGGCTCGACTGGTTCGGCTTTGTGGGCGGCAGCGCGCTCATCCTCGGCTGGGTCGGCCTGTTCTACTTTCTCTTCCGGTCCGCTTCCAATCTCACGTTCCGCGATCCAAGCCTCACGCTGCCGCAGCTGAGCGCCTCCATCCTGACGATGGCGTTCGTGATGTATTTCGCCGACCAGGCGCGATCGTCATTGCTGGTGGTGTACCTGATCGCGTTCCTGTTCGGCGTCTTCAGGCTGCGCACCCGGCAGCTGCTGGTGCTCGCCGGCCTCGCGGTGACCGCGTACGCCCTCATGGTGGGCGCCCTCTGGCAATTCAAGCCGCACACGGTGCAGGCGGCAGACGAAGTCCTGCAGGTGATCGTCCTGGCCGTGACGCTGCCGTGGTTTGCCTTCATGGGCGGCTACGTGACGAGCCTGCGCGACGAGATGCGGGTGACCAATCGTGAACTGGCGGCCGCGAAAGAAGCCGCCGAAGCCGCGGCGCACGCCAAGAGCACGTTCCTGGCCAGCATGAGCCACGAGATCCGGACGCCGATGAACGGCGTGATCGGCATGACCACGCTGCTGCTCGACTCGAAGCTGACGCGCCAGCAGCGCGATTGGGTCGAAGTGATCCGCTCGAGCGGCGACGGCCTGCTCTCGATCATCAACGAGATCCTCGACTTCTCGAAGATCGATGCCGGCAAGCTCGAGCTCGATCTGCATCCGATCGATCCGCAGGGCTGCATCGAGGACACGCTGGAGCTGGTGGCGCCGCACGCGTTTGCGAAGGGCCTGCACCTGACCTATCAGCTCGAGACCCCGTTGCCGCCCGCAATTGTGAGCGACGTCACCCGCGTGCGACAGATCCTGTTCAACCTGCTGAGCAACGCGATCAAGTTCACCGAGGCCGGGGACATCACCGTGTATGCCGCCGCGTCTCCAGTCCCTGGATCCAGCAAAGTCGAGATCAGGTTCACGGTGGCCGACACCGGCATCGGCATTCCGAGCGACCGCTTCGATCGGCTGTTCCAGTCCTTCAGCCAGGTCGACGCGTCGACCACGCGCAAGTACGGCGGTTCGGGACTGGGCCTCGCCATCTCGCGCCGGCTCGCGGAGCTGCTGGGCGGACGGATCTGGGTCGAGAGCGAACCCGGCAAGGGCAGTCGCTTTTCGTTCACCATCGTCTCGCCGGTTGCACCCAGTACACCCGTTGCACCCGTTGCACCCGCTGCCCTGACCCGCGTGCTGATCGTCGTCGATCATGCAGCAACGCGGCGGGCGCTCGAACGCCAGCTCGGATTGTGGGGCCTCACCACGGTGGCGCCGCCTACGCCGGCGGAGGCGATGTCGGTCGCGCACAGCGGCGAACCGTACGACGCGGCGCTCATCGACCTGCAGTTCTCGGGCATTGACGGCGTCGAGATCGCGCGGGCGTTGCGGCGCGAGCGTCCGCAGGTGCCGATCATCGGGCTGTCGGCGCCCGGTCACAGCGATCCGCAGGATGGCACCTACACGGCGCTGGTCGCCAAGCCGGCGAAGGCGTCGCGCCTGTACGACGCGATGTTTGCCGCCCTGCCACAGCCGGCGCCGCGCGTCGAAGCCCACGCCGGTCAACCGGCCGGCCGCCTGGCGGATCGGCATCCGCTGCGCGTGTTGGTCGCCGAAGACAACCTCGTGAACCAGAAAGTGGTGATGGCGATGCTGTCGCACCTCGGGTATCGCGCCGATCTCGCCGCCAACGGACGTGAAGCCGTCGAGGCGGTGCGGCGCGTGGCCTACGACGTGGTGTTGATGGATCTGCAGATGCCGGAGCTCGATGGCGTTGATGCCACGCGCGCGATTATCGCCGAGCATGCCCACGCCCGGCCGCGGATCGTGGCGGTGACGGCGAATGCCTACAACGAAGATCGTGACGCGTGCCTGGCCGCGGGCATGGACGACTACATCAGCAAGCCGCTGAAGACCGAGATGCTCGAAGCCGCCCTGCTGCGCGCGTCACGACGCGATGCGGCCACACGGGCGATCAGCTGACACTGGACAGGGCCGACTCCATCAGCCCCGCCGTGTTCGTGCCTGGCGCTACCCGCCGGATTTCACGGTGATCTCGATCTCCACGCGGCCGCGCTTGTCGGCGGTCGCCGCCGCAACCTGCTGCCGTCGATCAGGAAGGTGATAGCCGCCCCCGGCGCCAGGCCGGTCAAGGAGCACTCCACTTCCTGTTCGGCGGGATTGTCGGTCTGGTACTCGACCTCCGCCTCGCCGGCCGCTGAGATCTGCCGTCGCCATCGTGCCCGCAATCACCGCGGTCAATGCGCCTGCGATCGCTATCGCCTTGATGTCCTTGTTCACAACTGCCTCCTGCGTTCGAGCATACGCAACGGGCATGAACGCCCCATAAACTCGGCCGTGGGCGTCACTCAGGCAGCGGTAACGTGATCGAACGTCGAGCCAAGCGTGGACGGCGTGGCGAGCGTGACGTCACCGCCGTGGACGCGCGCGATCCAGCGCGCCAGCGCGAGGCCGAGCCCGGCGCCGCCATCTTTCCCGTGCGTGCGCGCCGCGTCGACGCGATAGAAGCGCTCGGAGATGCGCGGCTGAATCTCGAGCTCTTCGTCGGTCGGCTCCAGCGTGGTGCCGGCGACAATCACGAACTCGGCATCGAAGGCCTGAATTGCCACCCGGCGTATCGCGAGACGATGGCGATCGTCGAGGTCGTCGGCTTCGACAATCGTCTGCATCAGGTCATCGACGGCGTACGCATGCTCGCGCAAGCCCTTCGCGAGCACCGCCGCGGCGGCGGGCTCACCTTCGACGACCAGTACTCTCATCTGCGTTCACGCCGGCACAGGTCAGTTGGCCGCGGCCAGCTGCAATCCCTGCGCGATCTTCTCCTTGATCTTGGCGGTGAATCGCGCGCCCTGGTCCGGGGTATAGCCCGCGGCGCGGAACGCGTCGCGCCACTGCGCGTCGGTGAGGCGCGACAGCCGTTCGCAGGCCCACCGCACATCGTCGGGCACCACGGTGTCGATGACGTCACCATAGATGCCGCGATAGTCGAACGTCACGTCAGCGCGATCGCGATCGATGCGCGTGATGAACCCCTGTGTTTCGAAGTCCGCCACGTCGCTACGCGTGCCCTGGCCGAAACCCCGCAGCCGGAACCACTTCAGCACCGTGGGGTACGTGAACTTGCCGAGCGAGGCCCCCAGGTCGCGCACCACGAACCAGCGGCTGACGCCGTTGATCGGTTCCTTCAGCTGGTAGATCTTGTTGTTCGAGGTCTTCCAATCCCAATTCGTGAGCAGCAGGTTGGCGACGATGAGGCCGCCGAACGGCCGCGATCCGACGAACGGATTCTCGTGCCATGGCCAATCACCGACGACCTCGCCGCCGGGCAGGTCGGGCCGGAAGCGTCCGGGTGGCTGTGGTCCGGTCCGCGCACCAGTGAGCGACCATTTCTCGATGTAATAGGTGGGCGGTTGATGAAACCCGATCGCCCACAGGATGCGCGACGTCGCTACTTCCGATTGCGCTTCGGGGCCGGTCTTCACGCTCCACTCGATCTGCTTGTCGTCGGTCACGTCGAAGCCGGGGCTGTAGCCCGTTGTGTCTTCGGCCACGAAGGTGAACGTCGTGTCTCGCGGCATCAGCGCCTCTCCGCCGGGACCGTGAAAGAGATCGCGTGAGCCCACGTCGCCGGGGTCCTGCCACAGTTCATCGATCGACGGAGGCTGGCCGGTAGTGATCTGCACGTTGCGCACGGCGCGCGCGCACGTAGCGGCGGCGGTGATCGCGAGCGCGACCACGGTGAGACGACGTGTCAGGGATTGCACGACATCACCGCCAGAGTGCCCGGCTGCTGCTTCCCGCCACCCTCGCCCGCGACGTACACCCTGTTCTTCGATCCGAATGCCACCGCTTCACCTTGCGGTTCCCGAAGCTGGGTCAGGCTGACGCGATGCGCTTCCTTGAATGAGCCTCGCATGAAGTCCTCCGCGCGATAGAACGTCAGTTCCGTCTTGGTCCGCAGCACCACCCATCGTCCGTCGGCGGAGAAGGCGCCGTCGGTGATGCGCGCTTTCTCGTGCGGCTGCAATTGCGCTGCCAACACGCTCGAGCCTCATGGTCGTACCGGGCCGCCGCGCCGCCTCCGATGGCGAGGCCGCTCGCCTCTGGAAGGTCAGCCAGCGGCATCAGCGCGCCGTTCGGCTGACACACTGTTGCGCCGCCATTCTGCGCCGCTGCGCCCATCGCCCCGAAGCTGAACAGCGCCACGAAAGCCGCCACCATGTCACGTTGCGACATCATCGTTCGTCCTCCTGATCGAACCATAGTGAGGACACCTAAACGCAATATGAATCGATCAGCCGAGCTAAGAATGCGCCGTTGACCGCGAGTGTGCCGGGCACTACAGTTCGGGAAACTGTGCAGCTCATCGGCATCCATCACCTGACCGCCGTCTCCGCGAAGATCCGCGACAACCGTCGCTTCTACACGCAGACGATCGGCATGCGGCTCGTCAAGCGATCCGTGAACCAGGATGATGTGAGCGCGTATCACCTCTTCTATGCGGATGCGAAGGGCAGCCCGGGCACCGACCTGACGTTCTTCGACTGGCCGGCGCCGCGCGAGCGCCGCGGCACCCGCAGCATCGTCCGCACATCCCTGCGTGTGACGCGAGACGCGCTGGCGTGGTGGCTGCAACGCTTCAACGAGCAAGGTGTCGAGCACGGCGAGATCGTCGAGCGCGACGGCCGCTTCTCATTGGCGTTCGAGGATCCGGAAGGCCAGCGGCTCGCGCTCGTCGATGATGGCGGGCAGGGCGACGCGCCGGTGCCGTGGGACAAGAGCCCGGTGCCCGCTGCGATGCAGGTGCGCGGCCTCGGGCCGATCGTGATGAGCGTGCCGATGCTGAATCCGACCGACGATCTGCTCACCCGCGTCTTCAACATGCGGCAGGCCCGCGATTATCCGCATCCCGACAATCCGGCAACGCATGTCCACGTGTTCGAGATGGGCGCCGGCGGCGCGCACGCCGAGCTGCACGTCGCGGTGCAACCCGACCTGCCGGTGTCGCGGCTCGGCGCCGGCGGAGTGCATCACGTCGCGTTCCGCACGCCAGATGCCGACTACGATGCCTGGGCGAATCGCCTGAACGAGCTCGGGGTGCCCAACAGCGGCAAGGTCGATCGATTCTGGTTCCGTAGTCTCTACGTCCGTGAGCCGAACGGCGTGCTGTTCGAGATTGCCACCGAGGGCCCGGGATTCGCGGTGGACGAAGATCCGTCCACCCTCGGGGAACAACTCGTGCTCCCACCGTTCCTCGAGCCGCACCGGGCCGAGATTGCCGCCAACCTCAAGCCGATCGACTGAGCGAATGACCTCCACCGATCCTCATGCCAACCAGTCCGTCCTGGCGTTCGGTCCGCCGATCACCGAGGCGCGCATTGTTGCGGTCATGCTGCACGGCCGCGGCGCCGGCGCTGAAGACATCCTCGGCCTCGCGCGCGAGTTCACCGCGCCCGACGTGACGTACCTCGCGCCGCAGGCGACGGGCCGCACGTGGTACCCGACTTCATTCCTTGCGCCGATTCCTCAGAACGAGCCCTATCTCAGCTCGGCGCTTCGGCTGATAGAGAGCCTCGTCGCCAACCTGCGCGAGCAGCAGGTACCTGCGAACCGCATTGCGGTGATGGGCTTCTCGCAAGGAGCGTGCCTCGCGTGCGAGTACGCCGCACGGCATGCCCAGCGCTACGCGGTGATTGCGGCGTTCAGCGGCGGCGTGATTGGGCCGCCGGGCACGTCGCACGGCTATTCCGGCAGCTTCGACGGCACGCCGGTGTTTCTCGGCTGCAGCGACGTCGATCCGCACATCCCGGTCGAACGCGTGCTCGAGACCGCCGAAGTGTTCACGGGCATGGGCGCACGCGTCGACAAGCGCATCTACCCGCAGATGGCCCACACCATCACGAAGGCCGAGATCGAAGTGGTGGACGCACTCCTCACGTCCGCGGGTTCCTGAGATCCCTCGGCGGGGGATGAAACACCTCGATCAATAGCTCAAGACGCGCAGTCCTGGAATGCGCGAGAAGTCCTTCACATTTCGTGTCACGAGAGACGCGTCTTCGATAATTGCGGCGGTCGCAATCAGCAGATCCATCGTCGGCACGGTGCGTTTGCTGCGGTTGGTCGCCAACCAGGTACGGGCGTACGCCGCGGCGAAACGATGATCTGGATAGACAGTGAGGAACCCGTTCAGAAACTGGTCGAGGGCTTCATGCAGCTGCAGCTGGTGTTTCGACAGCTCGGCTCCGACTCTCAACTCAGCCAGGACGTGCACCGACACCGCGAGAAGCTCTCCGGCGTCAAGCGATTCGATGAACTCGAACGCGGCGCCCGGAGCCTCTCGCGCAATTTCCTCTCTAAGGTCGATCAGGAACGAGCTGTCGAACTGGATCACAGCTTGACTGCTCGCGCCGGCTCGAGCTTCCGGTCGCGGATGAGCTGCCTCACGTTGTCAAGATAGTCCTGGTCAACCGCGCCGAATTGGCCCGACCGGATCCGCGCCAGCAGCCGGCCCGCCGTCGGCTGCTCGCCGAAATGTGCCTTGATGACCTGCGAGAACGACTGACCCTCGCGCTTGTTTTGCGAGAGTAGGTCATAGGCTTCCATGTCGATGGTGATGGTTTTTACAGCCATGCACTTATCATGCACTTAGATCGGCATGGGCGTCAAGGCCAGAGCGGAAGGCCGCGGGAACTACTCGGCGCGCAGGGCTTCGACCGGCGCGATCTTCATGCCTCGTCGCGCCGGCACGTACGACGCGATGGTCGCGACGGCCCCCCGCACCACCGCGGTCAGCGCGAACGTCAGCACATCGAACCGCTGCGTCTGAAACAACATCGTCGTCAGGAACTCCGACAGCCATGCGGCGGCGATTACGCCCGTGACGATGCCGATGGCAACCAGCCGCAGTGAGTCGCCGATCATCATCCGAAACACCGACTGGGTGGTCGCGCCCAGCGCCATGCGCACGCCGATCTCCTGTGTGCGCTGCGACACCGAATACGCCATCACGCCATACACCCCGACACCGGCGAGCACCAGCGCGATCAGTGCGAACACGCCGAGCAGCGTCGACACCGTTCGCGGCCGCGCAAGAGTTTTGTCGACCACCCCCTCCATCGACGCCACGTCGGCCAGAGGCAGGTTGGGATCGATGGCGCGCACTGCGGCCGCCACGCTCGACGTGAGCGAAGTGGGCTCGAGCGGCGTGCGCACGACGAACGTCATCAATCCGATCGGCAGCTGCGTGTGCGGAAGGTAGACGGCCGGATTCGTGGTGCCGTCGAGCGACACCATCTTGATGTCGCCGACCACGCCGATGATGTCCGCGTTGAACGGACCCGGCTGGCGCCCGATGCTGATGGCGAGCCGCTTGCCAATCGGATCCTCGTCCGGGAACTGCTGGCGCACGAGCGCGTCGCTGACGATGGCGACCTTTGGGGAATCGAACGTGTCCGAGACGGCAAAATCGCGTCCGGTGCGTTGCGGAATTCCCATGGTCTTGAAGAAGTCCGGCGTGACCGGTTTCACATCGGTTCCGGCCAGCTGGCCCGGCTCGGGCTCAGGCCTGTCGAGCCGATAGAAGCTCGTGCCGATGCCGAGTCCGGCCATCGGCAGGAAGCTGACTGCAGCCGCGTTCTCGACACCGGGGATGGCCCGGATGCGCGACACCACGTCGGCGTAGAAGTCGCCGATCGATGTCTCGGCGGCGTAGCGCTCGCCCGACAACGACACGCGCGCCGTCAGCAGACCTTGGGTCCGCATTCCGGGATCGACGTTCTGCAGCGCGACGAAGCTGCGGATCAGCAGGCCGGCGCCGGCGAGCAGCACCAGCGAGAGCGCGACTTCCGCGATCACCAGCGAGCCGAGTGCGCGACGCGCCCGTGGTCCGCTGCCGTGGCGGCCACCTTCGCGCAGCGCGTCGTTGGCGCTGCCGGTGGCGAACGCCGCGGGCACCACGCCGAAGACCAGCCCGGTGACGATGGAGAGCGCCAGCGTGAACAGCACCACCGGCAGGTCGAGCGCCACCTGCTCGAGCCGCGGCACCGGGATGCGCCCGGCCACGAGCGCGAGCAGGCCGCGATGGAACGCGAAGGCCAGCGCGAGGCCGGCCACGCCGCCGGCAATCGACAGCAGCAAGCTCTCGGTGAGCATCTGGCGGAACAGCCGCCCGCGCGCGGCGCCCAGGGCGGTGCGCAGCCCCAGCTCCCGTTGGCGGACGGTGGCGCGCGCGAGCAGCAGGTTGGCGACGTTGACGCACGCGATGAGCAGCACGAGCACCACCGCGCCACCTAGCACGTACAACGCCGGGCGAATCTGGTCGACCGTCTGCTCGTGAATCGGCACCAGCGTGATCGACCAGTTGGTGTTCCGCTGTGGCATCTCGATGGCCAGCTGCGACATCAGCGTTCGCATTTCGCTGTAGGCCTGCTCGAACGTGACGCCGTGCTTGAGCCGCGCGATGCCGTGCGACGAGCCGCGGCCCGGAGACTGGCGGAGCCCTTCCACCGTCCAGCCGTACGGAATGAGGTAGTTCGCGGGCAAACCTTCGACGGAGAAATTGGGCGGCATCACGCCGATCACGGTGCGCGGCTGGCCATTGGTCGTGAGCGACAGGCCGAGCACGTCGCTCCTTCCGCCAAGCCGCATCTGCCAGAACTGGTGACTGATCACCATCACGCGATCGTTTCCCTGAAGATCTTCGTCGGGGGTGTAGATGCGCCCGAGTTGCGGTGGGGTGCCGAACGCTGCGAGCGCGTCGGCCGAGGCGCGATATCCGGCGATCTCTTCCGGTTGCCCGTTGAGCACGACGTTCTGCGTCGACGGCTGCACCATGCCGAGCAACTCGAACGACGTGCTGCGCTCACGCCACGCCACGAAGTTGGCCGACGCGATCACGTTGCGCGGGCGGTTGCGATCGACGCGATGCTCCCAGATCGCCACCAGCCGCTCGGGATCGCGATACGGCAGCGGTTCGAGGATGACACCGCGGACGATGCTGAAGATGGCCGAGGTTGCGCCGATGCCCAGTGCCAGCGCGACCAGCGCCGGAATCGTGAACCGCGGTGCGCGAAGAAAGGAGCGAAACGCGAAGCGAAGGTCCTGGAGCAGCATCGAGACTTTGACGTCCGCGATGGGGCAATGGTTGCACGGATCGCGCGGCCAGGGCTCCTCGGTTCGCTGCGCGGCTTACGATTGGTTGACGTGTGGCGCCCTTGGTGGTGGCGCTTTCCGCTCCGCGCGATCGAATCCGAGCATCAGACGTGCGAAATCGTTCACGAACACCTGTGCGGGATCGATGGACGCACACATCTGGCGAAACTCCGGCAGCCGAGGATAGAGCGCGGCGGTCTCTGCCGTGTGCAGCGGGCAAATCTTCCCCCAGTGCGGCCTCGCGCCAAGCGTGCGCGCCATCGTCTTCGCCAGGAACCTCGACAGCCTGAGAAAGGGCGTCAGATCCCGTTGGTACGTCACCAGGCTGATGGCGTACCACTCCTCGGTGTCGCCACTCGTCATGGAGATCAACGTGTCGTCGCGAAAGACACGACGGAACGTGACGATGTAGTCGTGCACATACGCGCCACGCACGTCGTCGATCTCGCTGACGACACTGGCGCCGAAATGGTCCACAACCGTGCCGGTGCTGGAAGGGGTTTCTTCTCCGCCGCAGCAGCGCAACGCCCACTCCACGAGGGCTGCAGCAACGAGGAGCTGGTCGGCAGGAATGAAGAGCTCGCATTCCACATGGACCCACAGGTCGTGTCGCAGGGTCAGCAATCGTCGAGACTCGTCGACAATGCGGACACCTGGCGGCGCCAGCCTGGGCATCACCTGCGCAAACAGCCATGGCAAACGCTGCTGTCGTCCCGGGGTCGAGGCGAGGTATCGAATTGCGCCATGCAGCACCACATCGATGACGACAAGGCGAAACAGGCGCAGGACGCGTGCCACGAGGCCCGCCCGTCGGGCGACGGCAGGGTCAATGGGCCGGCGCAATTGCGCATACCACTGCCATGACCAGGGCATCAGGTAGAACTGCGTGCGCGGATGGTCGCGCGCAGCATCAAGGAGCGGCTCGAGTGCATCGAACCATTGACCGCGCTCTTCAATCTGGAAGTCCCGTTCGACCTTCAGGCGAACCGACAGGATGACGCCCACGCACCCGAGGCCGCACCGCACCGCGGCCAGTTGATCGCCGTGCTCCCATCGATAGGTTTTCGCCTCGAAGTTCTGGTCGAACGCAGCGACGGAGGCGGCCATCACGTAATGCGACATGCTCGAGCGCCCGCTGCCATGCGTTGACGTTGAAATAGCGCCGGCGACAGTCTGTGCACCGACAATGCCGTACACCGGCAGGGTGTATCGCCCGTGTTGACGCAGGTAATCAAGCAGTCGATCAACCGTGCATCCACCGCCCACCTCGACCGAGACGCCAGCCGTCCCTGTATCCACCAGTTCGATGCGGCTGAAGTGACGAAGATCAAGGGCCACGTCGCCAGGCCGTGCCGCCTCGCTCCACGAGTGCAGGCTGCCGAGCACGCGAATCTCACCGTCGCGATGTTGCTCCAGGCAGGCGAGCACATCGCCTTCCGTCTTCGGAACGTAGGTGGTGCGCGCGCGGATGTCGACGTTGCGGCCGAAATTTGTGAGGCGCACGGATCTGCGCTGGGCTATGCTTCGACGCTCGCGGAACGGAACCTGGGTAATGGGGTGAGGAGCTCCACGTCCATGCCGCACGTGATTATAGGTCACACCAGTAGCGACAGTGTCCGCGTCTGGGTGAAAGGCGACGCGTCGAACACGACCTGCGCGGTCACGCTGCGGCCGCCACCCCGCGGCGGCCAGCCGGCGTCCGTGCGGCTGGTCCCGGACAACGACTACACCTATGTGGTTGTGGTCCACGACCTCAAACCCGACGTCGAATACCTCGTCGAGGCTACGTTCAGTCCCTCCATCAAGCCCGTCTGCGGCAGGATCCGTACGTTCAAGACGTTGACGGCTCCGGACGCCGCTGTTCCATTCAGCTTTGTCTTATCGAGCTGCAACCTCTCCATCGTCAGCATCAACGACTTTCTCGCCAGGCTGGCCGCAACGGCGGGAGCCGCGCTCGCGACCTCGTCGCTCGACATTGCGCCGTATCGGTGGCGGAGACCCAAGTCGGCGGTGCTGCAATCGGTGGTTCGCCCACTCGGCAAGTGCGCCCTTCGCCTTGTGGCTGGCGCCATCCAGTATGCGACCGGGTTGAAGCAGACGGGGTCTGCGTACCTGAGAAGCCCGTTTCTCAAGCTCGCCGCCGTCTTCGAGTCGTGCGTGATCGACTTGCCGCTGCCCGCGAAGCCGACCAAGCCCAAGCGGGAAGGCTCAACCGCCGATGAGTACGCCCAGAAGTTGAAAGACTACCCCAAGGACCTGGAGACATACGCGGTTGACAAGCGCCGGCTGTTTATCGCCGTCGGCGACCGCGTCGAGTCGTCACCAGGCGCCACCGGGGTCGTGGCATCGAT
This sequence comes from Acidobacteriota bacterium, assembly GCA_032155105.1. GTDB lineage: Bacteria > Acidobacteriota > Vicinamibacteria > Vicinamibacterales > UBA2999 > 12-FULL-67-14b. The sequence continues at coordinate 3,996 of JALDXK010000038.1, read as the reverse complement.
GAGCGACGATGAAGGAAAGGCGCTGCGTCGACTCGTGATCACGCAGGTGGACGGTACGTTCCAACCGGCTGCGATGCTGCGCAGGCACGTCGTGGAGAAAGGAAAGTTCGCAACCCGCGACCTGGGGCTGATTACGCGCGTGCGCAAGGGCCGGGCATGGTACGAACCGCCGTCGTTCTTCATTCACGCCGGCGATCAGATCTATTACGACTTTCCGGACCCGGACCGCCCTCCGGATCACCGGGCGTATCGCCTCGCGTATCGCGAAGCCTGGTTCGAAGACGACGCGCTCCGCCACCTGTTGGCGCACTGGCCGCATTACATGACGCTCGACGATCACGAGATCGCCGACCAGTTTGCGCAGGATTTCAACCCGCCGAACCGTGATGTTGTGCCCGGCCGCTACCTCGACGAATCTCTCGTGGCGTACCGGGACTACGTGCACGCGTTGAATCCCGGCGGCGAAGCGAAACCGAACCGGCCCTTGTGGTTCACGTTTGAGAGAGGCGCCACCCGATTTTTCGTGATGGACACGCGCACACGACGCTGGAACAGCCGCGCCGACGCGAGCGGGGAGATCATCGACCCCGAGCAGATGCGGGCGCTCCTGGTGTGGTTGCGCGAGCACAGGACGGCGCTGAAGTTCGTGGTGACCAGCGTGCCTTTTGTGGCGGAACTCAGTTGGACGGCGACTGAAGAAAAGCACGATTGGTACGACCCCAGGCGAAATTCGGAACAGGACAAATGGACGGCCCCGGCCTTCACCGCACAACGCGAGGAGATCATCGAGCACATCCATCGCTGCCGGATCGAACACCTGGTCTTTCTCACCGGCGACATGCACTGCTGCTATCACGCGACGATGCGCATCGGCAAAGGCGCGACGCGCTATGAGTCGACGGTCGTGCACGAACTGGCCGGCGGCCCCGTCAACCAGCTGCAGCTCGGCCGCGCCGCCGAATTCGCACGTCATCGCAAGGCACAGACGACTGGAGAGGTGGACTACGACGTCACGCTCGAGCGATTCCATGGCGACGTGAGTGCCGTGATGCACGTGAAAGTGGACTACGTCTCGAGTGAGCGTATTGCCGCGCGCGCTTCGCATCGTGATGCCGGCGCCGCAGTCGTACCAGAAGTGGAGTGGAACGTGATACGGACACTGACGGATCCGGGACCCGAAGGCTGGCTCGTCGACGAGGCGAAGCCCACGCGCGACGGGAACCCCGCGACGCCGCCGGCCATCAAGAGCGGCGAAGCGGTGATGAGCGGAAGAATCAGTTTCGCCAGGCGTCGTGAACCCAGGGACCTGGTGACATGGCCATAGGCCCGGGGTGGAGCGAGGCCGATATTCAGTTCCGCGAGCACCTCGACCGCGAGCGCGAAGCCGGCGTCGAGTTCGACGCCATCGTCGTCGGAACCGGCTTTGGCGGCGCCGTCACCGCCTGCCGCCTGGTCGAAGCCGGCTTCAAGGTCTGTATCCTCGAACGCGGACGGCGTTATGGGCCCCGCGACTTTCCGAAGTATCCCGTCGAGGATCTCTTCGCGAACGGCGACGACGGCGACGCGACGCCGCAACGGTTCACTCCGCCACCGGATTTCTCTCGCTGGCTCTGGAGCCAGGACCACGGCCTCTACGATGTTCGCGACCTCGGCGCCGGCGTGGCCGTGCAGGCCGCGGGGTACGGCGGCGGCTCGCTGATCTACGCCAACGTGCACCTCAGGCCGCCCTACGGCGTGTTCAACGACTGGCCGGCTCCCTACCAGGACAAACAACTGGCGCCGTACTTTGACCTTGCCGCCTACATGCTCGGGGCCACCCTGATCCCTAAGCAGCTGGCCAAGACCCTGCAGTTCGAGCGTGCCGCGCAGCCGCATGCCGGATCGTTCTTTCGGACGCCGCTGGCGATCAACTTCAGCGACGACGGACCCAATCGCCACGGGCGCCAGCAACATCCCTGCGACATGCGCGCCCGCTGCTGGCGCGGCTGCGATCACCAGGCCAAGAACACGCTGGACCTGAATTACCTGGCCATCGCGGAGAACATCGGGTGCACCATCGTGACGCTGGCTGAGGTGATGCGGGTAGTTCGCCGCGACGGTCACTTCAGCGTCGAGTACGCGGATCGATTGCGCCGCCGGCCGCCTGCCGACCAGTCGAGCAAGCCTGAGGAGTTGCGTGCCGTGACCGCCCGCTTCGTGTTTCTCAGTGCTGGCGCGGTGAACACGACGGAACTGCTCTACCGCAGTAAAGACGCGCTCGACGGTGGCCGTGCGTGGCAGGTCGCATTGGGATCGCGTTACTTCCCGAACGCGGATTCGCTGGCGGCAGTGTTTGACTGTGATGAACCGCACGAAGCGGACTACGGACCAACGATTACGTCCGCGATGCTGTATGACCAACCGGCGCAACGAAGCGAATTCAGTTGTTCAATCGAGTTCACGAGCGGCAAGGCGACACTGAACGCCCCCCCTGATGCGTGGCATCCCGCCGCTGGCGTGGCAGTCACGTCCAGTTCCGGCGGCAGCGCGATCCTCGCCCATCCGCCAATTCTCGATTGGGGGAAATGGACGGCGCAGGACGCATCCGGCACCCTGGTGCTGACCAAGATCATCACCGAGGAGAGATTCAAGAAGGGAGACACGCTGAGATTCCTCGCCGACGGCATCGAGGTGGCGACGGCCGCAGTGCTTTCAGGTGTGCGGAGGCAACACGAGTGGTTTCTGGTCGAGGATGGCGGCTACCCGGCCGATGTCGAACCGCTCATGGGCGTGTTCCGGAGTTCGATGTGGTTCCGGCGAAACCGCTATTTGGAGACGCCAGAGGTAGACCCGCTCGTCGCGAAACAATGGCCCTCGCCCGCGGTTGACCGCGCAGAGCCACGCGCAGCGCGTACCGCCTCGCCGCTGCGTCGTCCGCCCACCGGTCGCCTTCGCGTTGGCGCCTTCGCAGACGCGCTCGGGGCCACATCCGCAGCCGCGTTGCGAGGCGACGGCATCTCGCAGCGCAGCTTCGCGGCCGGCCGGGGCATCGGCGGCATGCAAGGAGAGTTGCTCCTTCCCGGCCTGCTCTCGCAGCCACTGGGGCAATTCTTTCCCAGGTTTTTTACCGACGCGCTCCGCGACGACCGCATGGCATTACTGGCTCAGGCGGCGGCGGTCGCGATACCGCTCCTCAGTCGCATCCTCGATGATCTGTCGGCCACCATCACCACCCAAATCGATCCCGACACCCGCGCGAGACTCAGCGACCAGCAGGTTGACGATCGACAACTCGAGGTGCTGGTTCGGGGCCTGGTTCGCCAGGTCCTGCAAATCCTGGCGGGCAGCGAGGTGGCGTTGGCCACGAAGGCGGCACAGGTGCTGCTCAATCCGATTCCGGGAACGCCTGGGCAGGTGGTCGATTTGCTCGCCGGTGCAGCGCTGTGGGCGATCGGTTACAACGAGAACGTCGGGCACACGGCCGTCGTGCTCACGATGGGCCGAGACAACTATCGCGGGCGCCTCGAATTGAAGGACGACTCGCTGCGTGCCACGCTGCCAACGCGCGTGCTCGACACAACCAGCGCTACTCATGAACGGGTGCTCCGGGAGATCGCCATGCTGTGGCAGGGCGAGCTGCGCACCAATCCCGGCTGGACGACGCTCGGCCAACGAGTGAGCGTGCACAGCCAGGGCGGGTGTCCGATGGGCGAGGCCGGAAGCAGCGTGACGTCTCCGTACGGCGACGTCCACGGCTGCGATGGACTGTTCGTGATGGACGGCGCCGCGTTTCCAAGCTCGGTTGGTGTCAACCCGTCCGCGACGATCGCGGCGGTTGCCGAATACAAGATCGAACAATTCATTCGACAACGGCGCGGTGAGTGGCGCGTGCAAGAAAAAACATGGCGCGCGCGAAGTCACGATCAGACAGCAGCGTGGATCGCCAGTAACGGTGGGGCCGCAGCGATTGATCCGCTGAACCGCACCAACGGCTCGGAGGCGCCGGCCGCGCTCACC
>JALDXK010000037.1:0-19703 GCA_032155105.1 Acidobacteriota bacterium | reverse complement strand
GTGTGGCCATGCTCACGGCCGTCCGCTTTCTCGCCGGCATCGGCCTTGGCGGCGCCATGCCGAACGCGGCCGCGCTGACGGCTGAATTCGTGCCGCAGCGGCAACGGCCGTTTGCGATCACGCTGACGATTGTCTGCATCCCGGTTGGCGGCGTGATCGCCGGGCTCGCGGCGGGGGCGATCATCCCGCCATTTGGATGGCGCGTGCTGTTTGCCTCGGGCGGCGTCGTGCCGTTGGTCCTGGTGATCCTGCTGTTCAAGGTCCTGCCCGAGTCACCCAGCTTCCTTGCCGGCGTGCGCGATCGATGGGGCGAGTTGCGGTCAACGCTGCGGCGCATGGGGCATGACGTTGATGATGACGTGGTGTTCGTGACGGCGGGCGGCGTTGACGGACCGCGAGGATCGATCGCGGAGCTGTTCTCGCCCGGCCTTCGCCGCGACACGCTGGCGCTCATCGGCGCGTTTGGCAGCTGCCTGCTGGCGATCTGGATGGCGTTCCTGTGGATCCCGGCGATGCTGACCGATCCGTCGATCGGCTTCACGCAGCCGGAGGCGAGCCTCGCGCTCAGCCTGTTCAACTTCGGCGGTGTGGCCGGCGCCATCGCCGGCGCGTTGATCATCCAGCGCATCGGCTCGCGCCCGGCATTGCTGACGATCTCGGCCGCGGCGATCGTGAGCGCGCTGGTGTTGTCGGCGATGCCACTGGATCCGCGCGCGGCATTCAACGCGATGGCGATGTTCGCCGTATCGGGCGCGCTGTTCAACGCGGTGCAGGCGACGATGTATGCCCTGGCGGCGCACGTGTTCCCGACATCGATCCGCGGCACCGGCGTCGGCGCGACCGTGGCGGTTGGGCGTGTCGGGAACGTCGCCGCGTCGTACGTGGGATCGTGGTCGCTGTCAGTCGGCGGTCCGCCACTCTACTTCCAGATGTGGGCCGCGGCGATGACGCTCGTCTTCGTGTTCCTGGCGATGATTCGCCGGCATATCAAAGGGGTCGGGGCTCCTTCCTAGCAAAGGCGGCCCGACCCCTTCCTGGCTTACGGCTTGCGATACGACGACACCGGGGGCAGTCGCGCGCCGGTGCCGCCCGGAGGCTGCGGGCCCGCGACCACCGGCATGCGCAGCGTGCCGATGCCGTCGATGCTCGCCTCGATCACTTCGCCTGGCTTGAGGAACCGGCTGCCAGTGCGCGTTTTCTCCGAACCGGCGGCGGTGCCGCCCGACGTGCCGTTGTTGATCACGTCACCCGGATACAACGTGACGATCGACGATCCGTACTCGATCAGTTCCCACAACGAGTGGATCATGTCGCCGGCGCGCGCTTCCTGGAGCTGCTTGCCGCCGACGCTGAGCGTTTGCCGCAGGTTCTTCATCGGGTCGCCGTAAAACTCCTTCGGCACGATCCACGGTCCCATCGGCGCGAAGGTATCGTGCCCCTTGCCCACGAACCAGTCGGACCCCTGCCCGAAGCCGCCCGGCGGCCGCCCGCCGCGATCCGAGACGTCGATGCTCACCAGGTAGCCGAACACGTAATCCTGCGCGTTGTTGGCGTCGACGTATTTCGCGGTCCGGCCGATCACCGCGCCGAGCTCCACCTCCCAGTCGATGCGATCGCGACCGTAGGGGATGACCACGTTGTCGCCGTTACCAACCACCGCGCCCCGCCCGGGCTTCAGGAACAGATACGGAACGCCGCGCTGCTCCCGCCGCGCGCGCCGCGCCGCCGCTTGTTCTTCGGGCGTGCCGGCTTCGTTGACGTGGCTGTAGAAGTTGACCGCCGCGTTCAGGATCTTGCTCGGATAGAGGATCGGCGCTAGCGTCCGCACCGCCTTCACTTCGTGCACGTAGTCGGGTCGCGACGAGGTCAGCCGGTTATTTGCGGCGAGATGGTTGACGATGTCGACGAGCCTGGCCCGCAGCCCCGAATCGTAGCGCTCGATCAGATCGATCATGTCGCGGGGCGCGGTGATCTTCGTGCCCGGCACGGCCGCACTGGCCGCGGCGATGTCGACGACCAGGCTGTCGCGCAAGACGAGGCCAACGACCGGCGCTTTGCGGATCTCGAACGTGCCGACCTTGAACGGCTCGGCTGGCTTGGCACCGGTCTGCGCATCGGCCGGCATCGCGATCGCCGCCACCACGGCAAGACAGAGTGTGAGTAAGCGCATGGTCACTCCTTGATGCGGTGTTCTACCGGCGGCCGCCGACTCCTGTCAAGGGCGAAGCGGTCAGTCACTCCGACGATCACGCGTGCCGCGCGTGCCACTCCTCGCGTGACTGTCCCCAGATGTCGATGGGCGATTCGTGAAACGGCGGCGGCAACGTGCCGGGCCCGAGATTCCTCGAACCGAGCTTCTGCGCCACCATCTGCGACGCGACGTTCGCCGGATCGATGCTGTGGATGACGCGGTCCCAGCCGAGATGATCGAACGCCCAGTTGGTGGCGGCGATCGCGCCTTCGGTGGCATAGCCGCGGCCCCAGCAGTCGCGATTGATCGCCCAGCCGATTTCGCTCCCCGGCCAGCCCTCCGGCATCCACGGTCCGAGCCGCCCGACCCAGCGGCCGCTCGACTTGTCGATCACCGAGAACATCGCGAAGCCGTTGGCGTGCCAGGCGCCGATCATCGTCATCAACCCGCGCCACGTCACCGCGCGCGGCATCACCCCGCCGATGAACTTCGCCGCTTCCTCGTCGGCCATCATGGCCGCCCACGGATCGAGATCCGCGGCGGTGGGCACCCGCAGCAGCAATCGCGGCGTTTCGATGCGCAAGTCGGCGAGGTTCACGCCGAACGAGTCTACTACGCTCGACTGATGGTGCATAGAATCGGATCGTGATCCTGTTCGTGGCGCTGGCCGCCGGCATTGCCGCCTTGATGCTGACCGCACCGTTTCCGTTCGTGCTCGAGGCGTTCCGGCCCGATCGATCGCTCTGGCACGTCACGCCGCCGGCCAACGCGCCAAAGGCGATCTACCTGACGTTCGACGATGGCCCCAATCCGGAGTGGACGCCGGCGCTGCTCGATGCGCTGCGCGACACCGGCGCGCTGGCCACCTTCTTCCTGATCGATCGCCACATCACCGACGAGACCACGCCCATCGTCAAGCGCATCGCCGACGAGGGCCACGCGATTGCCTTGCACAGCGGCACACGCACGTTGATGGTGACCTCCGCGGACGACCTGGTCTCGCTCCTGCTGGAGGCGGCCTCGCGCATTCACGCGATTACCTCCCGTGAGCCGTGCCCGTTGTTCCGGCCGCATGCGGGGTGGCGCAGCGCCGAGATGTACGAGGCGCTCGATCGCATCGGGTATCGCCTCGCGGGATGGACCTGGGGGATGTGGGACTTCGACTGGGGCCGCGAGCGCCGCGCCGATCGCCTTGCGCCGCGGCTGGCGCGCAAGGCGTCCAACGGCGACATCATCGTGATCCACGACGGACATCACAAAGACCCGCGCGCAAATCGCCGTCACGCGTCCGAGACGGTCCGCCGACTGGTGCCGGAATTGCGCGCCCGCGGCTTCGCCTTCAACCCGCTGTGTCCCACATCGCCGTGAGACGGACGGTAACGTCCGTGATCGCGCGGCCACCTCGGCAATAGCTGGGTCGGCGACGAGAATCGTGTGGAGAGTCGCACTCGGCGCCGTATTATCATCCGCCGTTATGGGTAAACCACACCAGCTCACCGGCGCCGTGTTCGTCATCGTCGTCGTCGCCCTCGCGGGCGCGCAGTGGTCCATCGATCGCGCCGTCGAGGCGCAGGGCCGATCGGGCGTGCAGGCCCCGCGCTTCGAAGTGGATTTCATGTGGCCCAAGCCGATGCCCAACCACTGGCTGCTCGGCAACGCCATCGGCGTGTGGGTGGACGACCAGGATCACGTGTGGATCGTGCATCGCGGGTCCGCCACGCTCGCCAACAACGAGAAGGGCCTCGAACTGAAGTCGGCCGACTACTGCTGCGCGGGCGCGCCGCCGGTGCTCGAGTTCGACGCGCAGGGGAACCTCGTGCGCCATTGGGGCGGGCCCGGCGCCGGGTATGACTGGCCGGCGTCGAATCACGGCATCTTCGTCGATCACGCCGGCAACGTCTGGATCGGCGGCAACGGTCCCGCCGATTCGCACATCGTCAAATTCACGCGCGACGGCAAGTTCCTCGCGCAGTACGGCAAGCCCGGCGCGCGCATCAGCGGCAAGAACAGCCAGGGCCAGCCGACCTTTGCGCGCGGCAGCAACGATCCGGACAACTTCGGGCGCGTCGCGAAGATCTTCGTCGAGCCCAAAGCGAACGAAGCCTACGTGGCCGACGGCTATTTCAATCGGCGCGTCGCGGTGCTCGACGCGACGACCGGAAAGATGAAGCGCTACTGGGGCGCATATGGCAACAAGCCGGATGACTCAGTGGAACTGGGTCCGTACGATCCCGCGGCGCCGCCGGCGAAGCATTTCAGCAACCCGGTGCATTGCGCCGACGTCTCGAACGACGGCTTCGTCTACGTGTGCGACCGGCTGAACGATCGACTGCAGGTCTTCCGCACCGACGGCACCTTCGTGAAGGAGGTGTTCCTGGCCAAGAACACCAAACTGTCGGGCTCGGTGTGGGACGTGGCGTTCTCGCGCGATCGCGATCAGCGCTATCTGTTCGTGGCCGACGGCATCAACAACCGCGTCTACGTCTTACTGCGCGACACGCTGGAACTGCTGACGAGTTTCGGTGACGGCGGCCGGCAGCCGAGCCAGTTCTACGGCCTGCACAGCATCGCCACCGACTCGCGCGGCAACATCTACACCACGGAAACCTGGGAAGGAAAGCGACTGCAGCGCTTCATCTATCGCGGCATGGCGCCGGTTACCACCATGCATCAGGGCACCGTCTGGCCACGCTAAACACTGCGGTTACAAAGGTTACAAGGGTTACACGAGTTACAAGGTTCTTCGATGAGAACTTTTGTAACCCTGTAACCCTGTAACCCTGTAACCCTGTAACCCTTATAGTTTCGCTACATTCGAAGAATGCAATCATCTGCCAGGCTGTTTCGTGTGATCGTCCCCGTGACCAACCTCGAGCATGCGGCTCGATTCTATAGCGCGCTGTTCGACTCGCCCGGCGTCCGCGTGTCGCCCGGCCGCCATTATTTCAACTGCGGTGGCGTCATCCTCGCCGTGTACGACGCGGTGGCCGACGGCGATCGCGAGGCGGTGCGCGCCAACGCCGAGCATATCTACTTCGCCGTCCCGGATCTGCAGGCGGTGTACGATCGTGCGGTACCGACCGGCGGGCTGTCCACGGCCACAGGCGACGGCAACCTGCCGATGGGCCAGATCGGCAGGCGCCCATGGGGAGAAGTGTCGTTCTACCTGCGCGACCCGGCGGGCAATCCGTTGTGCTTCGTCGACGAACAGTCGATCTTTCGCGGACCGAAGTAGACGGGCCCACAGGCCAACAGGTCGGCAGGGTTGACGGGGTAGACTGTTATCAGTGACTCCGTCGAACCTGGCCCTCTCACACCAGCCACACCAGTCGAAGCGATCGAACCAGTCCACCATCGCGGTTGAGTTCGATCGCGTCTCGCTCGCGTTCGACGATCACGTGGTGTTGGAGGACCTGAGCTTCGCCATCCCCAGCGGCGCCATGCGCATCCTGCTTGGCCCCAGCGGCACCGGAAAATCCGTCGTCCTCAAGCTGATCCTCGGATTGCTGAAGCCCGACGATGGCACGGTGACCGTGCACGGCCACCGCGTCGACACGATGCCCGAAGACGAGCTGCTCACGATGCGCGCCGACATCGGCATGGTGTTCCAGGAGAACGCGCTGTTCGATTCGTTGACGGTAGCTGAAAACGTCGGCTTCCGGCTGATCGAAGAGGGGATGCCCGACGAGGACGTCGATCGCCGCGTCGCGGAGGTGCTCGGCTTTGTCGGGCTGGGCGAGTTTGCCGATCGGATGCCGTCGCAGCTCTCCGGTGGCCAGCGGCGGCGTGTCGGCATCGCGCGCGGCATGGCCTCGAAGCCGAGGCTGATGCTGTTCGACGATCCGATCACCGGCCTCGACCCGCTGATCGCGATGACGGTGGACGACGAGATCGTCAAGCTGCGCGATCTCGAGGACGTCACCTCGCTGCTGGTGACGCACCAGATTCGCGATGCCTTCTACGTGGCCACGCATGAGGCGGTGCACCGTAACGGCAAGGTCGAGATCGGCGACGCTGCTCCAGAGCGCGCCGAGCAGGTCGAGTTCATGCTGCTCCACAACGGCCGCATCCACCTCCAGGCCAGCGCCGCCGCCCTGCTCGCCTCGACCGATCCGTTCGTGCAGGAGTATCTCTACAAGACGCTGCCGCCCTGGTAGCAGGCCGGGTCCACGTCGCTTTAGTCGCTTTGGCCGAGCTTCGCACTGCACTGCTCGCGGTATTCTGTCTGGGATTGTCCACCCTCGACGACATCACCGCGCGACACCTGGCGAAAGTCGTCGAGTCCTCGGACGACGCCATCGTCAGCAAAGACCTCAACAGCATCATCACGTCCTGGAATCCGGCGGCGGAGCGCATCTTCGGCTACACCGCCGCGGAAGCGGTGGGCCAGTCGATCCGCATGATCATCCCCGCAAATCTTCAGAACGAGGAAGACGAGGTGATGACGAAGATCCGTGCCGGCGAGAAGGTCGATCACTACGAGACCATCCGCCAGCGCAAGGATGGCAGCCAGCTGGCGGTGTCGCTGACCGTGTCGCCGATTCGCGACGACGCTGGCACGGTGATCGGCGCGTCAAAAATCGCGCGCGACGTCAGCGAGCGCATGCGGTTGACGGACGCGGCCCAGGAGTTCTCCGCCAACACCGCGAAGCTGAGCGAGGTCGGCGCGATGGTGGCCTCGACGCTCGACCGCGAGGCGATCGTCCAGAAGGTGACCGACACCGCCACCGACCTGACGCACGCCGAGTTCGGTGCGTTCTTCTACAACGTTCACGATCACGAGTCCGGCGATTCCTTGATGTTGTACGCCTTGTCGGGCGCGCCGCGCGAGGCGTTCGCGGCCTTTCCGCATCCACGCGCGACGCCGGTGTTTGCACCGACCTTCCATGGCGAGGCGCCGGTCCGGCTCGATGACGTCACGGCCGATCCACGCTACGGCAAGAATCCGCCCTTCCATGGCATGCCGGCCGGTCATCTGCCGGTGCGCAGCTACCTCGCAGTGCCAGTCAAGGGCGTCAGCGGCACGGTGCTCGGCGGCCTGTTCTTCGGACACTCTCGGCCCGGTGTCTTTACCGAGCAGCACGAGCGGCTTGCGGTCGGGACGGCGGCGTGGGCGTCGGTGGCGCTGGAGAACTCGCGGCTGTATACCGAGGCGCGCGAAGCCAATCGCATGAAGGACGACTTCCTGGCGGTCCTGTCACACGAGCTGCGCACGCCGCTCAACGCGATTCTGGGCTACTCGCGCATGCTGCGCGGCGGCATGCTGGCCGGCGAACAGCTCGAGCGTGCACTCGAGACGGTCGAGCGCAACTCCCGCTGGCTGACGCAGATCGTCGAAGACGTGCTCGACGTGTCGCGGATCGTGTCGGGCAAGATTCGCCTCGACGTGCAGACCGTGGAGGTGCAGTCGGTGATCGACAACGCTGTGGCGACGATCCAGCCGGCCGCCGACGCCAAGAACGTGCGGCTGCAGACGCTGCTCGATCCGCGGGTCGGCCCGGTGTCGGGCGACCCCGATCGGCTGCAGCAGGTGGTGTGGAACCTGCTGTCGAACGCGGTCAAGTTCACCGACAAGGGCGGCCGCGTGCAGGTGCGGCTCGAGCGCGTGAACTCGCACATCGAGCTCATCGTCAGCGACACCGGCGTGGGAATCCGCACCGAGTTCCTGCCGCACGTGTTCGAGCGGTTTCGCCAGGCCGACGCGGGACCGACCCGCAAGACCGGCGGCCTTGGTCTCGGCCTGTCGATCGTCAGTCACATCGTCGAACTGCACGGTGGCTCAGTCCACGTCGAGAGCGGGGGCGTCGGCAAGGGCTCGACGTTCATCGTTCGGCTGCCGATGATGATCGTGCAGCCGGCAGGGCCGCCGAAGAAGCGCGAGCATCCGTTGGCGGAGCGGCGCATCCCGCTCGAGAAACTGTCGGATCTCGCCGGCGTGCACGTCCTCGCCGTCGACGACGAAGAGGACGCGCTGGGCCTGCTTCGCGTCGTGCTGGAAACCGCGGGTGCGCGCGTCACCACGGCATCATCGGCCACTGCGGCGTTGCAGATCCTCGACGCCGTGCGACCCGACGTGATCGTCGCCGACATCGGCATGCCCGGGATCGACGGATTCGACTTGATCAAGTCCGTGCGCGCGTTGTCCAACCGCGAGCTGCGCGACATCCCGGCGGCGGCGCTCACCGCGTTTGCGCGGTCGGAAGATCGCACCAAGGCGCTGCAGTGCGGTTTCGAGATGCACCTGTCGAAGCCGGTCGATCCCGGCGAGCTCGTGGCGTCGGTGGCCACGCTGGTGCGGCGCAAGCGGACGGCGCGATAGCGAGTTGACACGCCCGGATCAAGAGGCATAGGTTGATAGGCGGCCTAGTTCCCGCGCCACCCGCGGGAAGCGGGGGACCCAATCGTAGGGGCGTATTGGCACTGCCATAGGACACTTCCGAGTCCGAGCCCGTCAGCTAACCCCGCCGGCGTGTCACGGAAGGTGTGATGTCTCACTCGTCCCCCGCGGGAGGCCGGCGGCAGTCGGCCACGCTCGCGATGCTTGCACTTGGTGTCGTCTACGGCGACATCGGCACCAGTCCCCTCTACGCCATTCGCGAATGCTTCCACGGCCCGCACGCCGTGGCGGTCACCCACGATCACGTGCTCGGGGTGCTCTCGCTGATCGTCTGGGCGCTCATCATCGTGGTCTCAGTGAAGTACCTGGTGTTCGTGCTGCGCGCCGACAATCACGGCGAAGGCGGCATCCTCGCGCTGATGGCGCTCGCCACACCGATCAAGCCGACCGGAAGGAGCGAGCGGCGCTGGCTGATCGGGCTTGGCATCTTCGGCGCCGCGCTGTTGTATGGCGACGGTGTGATCACGCCCGCCATTTCCGTGCTCGGCGCGGTCGAAGGTCTCGGGGTCGCCACGCCGGTGCTGTTGCCGTACGTGGTGCCGCTCACGATCGTGATCCTGATCGTGCTGTTCTGGTTCCAGAGCAAGGGCACCGCCGGCGTCGGCGCCGTCTTCGGTCCCGTGATGCTCCTCTGGTTCGCGGTGCTGGCCACGCTCGGGTTGATCCAGGTGCTGCGCTATCCCGAGGTGCTGCTGGCAGTGAATCCCGCCTACGGCGCCCGCTTTCTCGGCGAGATTGGCCTGGAGGCCTATCTCGTGCTCGGTTCGGTGTTTCTGGTCGTGACTGGCGGCGAGGCGCTGTATGCCGACATGGGCCACTTCGGCACGCGCCCGATCCGCTTCGACTGGTTCACCATCGTCCTGCCGTCGTTGCTGCTGAACTACTTCGGGCAGGGCGCGCTGCTGCTCGAGAATCCCGCGGCGGCGTCCAATCCCTTCTACCTGCTGGCACCCTCGTGGGCGATCTACCCGATGGTCGTCCTCGCCGTGGCGGCCGCGGCGATCGCGGCACAGGCGGTGATCTCAGGCGCCTTCTCGCTGACGATGCAAGCGGTGCAGCTTGGCTTCAGCCCGCGCATCAAGATCGAGCACACCTCGCAAAAGGCCTTCGGACAGATCTATATCGGCGGCGTCAACTGGCTGCTGATGATCGGTTGCGTGCTGACGGTGCTCACGTTCCGCACCTCGAGCAACCTGGCCGCTGCCTATGGCGTGGCGGTCACCACGACGATGGTGATCACGACCATGCTGTTCTTCGTGGTGGCGCGCGAGCGCTGGGGCTGGAACCCATGGCTCGCGGGCGCGCTGGCGGGAGTGTTTCTCGTCATCGACGCCGCGTTCTTCGGCGCCAACATCATCAAGGTTGGCCAGGGCGGCTGGCTGCCACTGGTGATCGCCGCTGCCATCTACACCGTGATGCTGACGTGGAAGCGCGGGCGGCGCATTCTCGCCGAACGCATCCAGCGCGAAGCCAAGCCGCTCGAAGAGTTCCTCAAGCAGGCGCAGTCGCAGTCGATTGTGCGCGTACCCGGCACCGCGATCTTCATGAGCGGCACCGCCTCCAAGACGCCGCCGGCGCTGCTGCACAACCTCGAACACAACAAGGTGCTGCACGAGCAGATCATCTTCGTCACCGTGAAGACCGAGCAGATCCCGCACGTCGACGCGCGTGAGCGGCTGCAGGTGGAGCACTTCGGGAGCGGGATGTTCCGCGCCAAGGTCCACTACGGGTTCATGGAGGAGCCGGACATTCCTGCCGTGATCGGGAGCGCTGGTGCGGCGCTGCCGCGCATCGATCCGGCGGACACGACCTATTTTCTCGGCCGCGAGACGATCATCTCGACCTCCCGTCCGGGCATGGCGACGTGGCGCGAGAAACTGTTCGCGCGGCTGTCGCGCAATGCCACCACCGCCACCGCGTACTTCGGCATCCCGCCGGACCGAGTCGTCGAACTGGGAGAGCAGATTGAGATCTGACAGCAAGCCACGGCCAACTATCAGGTACCAAGCCGCCACGTAACCCCACCGACCCACTCGGCGGTGCTGCCGGTGAAATCGACCTCGATGCCTCGCACTCGCATCTCTCCGAGGATCGAGACGCGCGAGCTGACATCCACGCGCACGCCGCCTGCGCCGGACCAGGTGAAATCGGTCTCGTTGCTGGCAAGGTTGGCGCGCACGGCGCCGGACCACGCCTGTCCGGTGCCGGACAAATCGAAATCCATCAACCCGGTCGCGACCGCGAAGGAGTGCTGCGCCGCGTTCTGGGCCATCGCCTCGAGCGGCGCCGCGCATAGTAGCAAGAAGAGTACAAAAAGCGTGCAGTCATCGTCATGAAGACGACGAATGCAAACTCTTTTCCCGGTGGGACGAATGACGGGGCTAACGCCGCGCTTCACCGCGGACCAGCGCCGCGAGGGCGCGGCGCTGATCGTAATCGCTGGACATGGACGAAACCGCGCGGGCAATGGCGACGCGGTGCGTGTCGTTCATCGCCGGCTGCGTGGCGGCCGGCGACACGTTCCTTCGCGAACATGCCGCCATGCCGGATCAGCTTCTGGATTGCCGTGGCCAGGAACGTGCGCCCCTTCGGGTTCGTAGTCGCGGCGCGACCCGTTCTTCCAGTAGCGACGGTCCACGCCGGTGCCGCGCAGTTCGACGCGGCTTCCGCGCGCAACCGCGCGGCTTCGGAGACTCGGCCAGCGCCGTCGCATACAGCAGGCGGTCGCCGCACACGTCGATCGCGAGATCGTCGCAACAGTGCTCTCGCTCGGCGCGGATCTGCGCCAACACCCACCACGTGGCCGGGTGGTAGAAGAGCAGCGTCTCCACCATCGATTGCAGCAGGTTCACGCAATAGTCGTGACGCCGCACGTGGGCGAGCTCGTGCGCGAGGATCGCCTGGAGTTGAACGGGCGACAGCCCGGCCAGCGCCGCCGCGGGCAGCAGCACGACAGGCGTGAGCCAGCCGACGAGCGTCGGCACCACCACCGCACGCGATTCGAGGATCGTCACCACGCGGCGAAGAGCGCCGCCCCGCCGAGTAGCGCCCCTTGCCAGAGAAAGTGAATCAGCGCCCATGCGAGCGCCGCGATCGCCGGTTGACGCATCAGGTCGATGAGCGTGTTCATTGGCGTTTCTCCAGGTAGTCGTCGATCAGCTTCCGGATTTCGCGCAGATCGGCCGCCGAGGTGCCATCGGCGCTCAGGGCCTGCAGCACCAGCGCTGCCGCCGAGCCACCGAACGCGCGGTCCACCAGATCGCGCACGAGCTGCTGCTGCGTCTCCTGCTCGCCGGCCATCGCCGCATACACGTGCGTGCGCGCCGATTCGTTGCGCGTGACCAGGCCCTTGTCGACCATGATCTGCATCAACTTCAGCGTGGTGGTGTAACCGGTGTCGCGCGTGTCGGAGAGCGCTTCGTGCACCTGCCGCACGGTGGAAGGCCCCCGATCCCAAAGAATTCTGAGGATTGACAGTTCGGTATCGGTCGGCCGCAAACGTCCCATGGAAATGGGATTATACGAAGACGTTCGTAGATCTCAACGAAAAGCTACTGATCGCGAAGGGCTTCGGTCGGCAGGACGTGGAGCCCGCGGCGAGCAGGACCGACGGCGGCAAGCAGTCCGACGCCAGCCGTCGCCAGCGCAACCACGGGCAGAGCGGTAAGCCCGGCGGGGCCGAGGGCTTCGCCGCTGCTGGCCACATCGAGCACCAGCGCGAATGCGAGGCCCGCGGCAACGCCGAGGCCGAGCTGGACCGCCGCCTTCGAGAAGATGCTGATCAGGAGCCGACGTGCATCCGCGCCCATCGCCGCACGAATACCGATTTCGCGCCGGCGTTGCGACACCGTGAACGACATCAACGCGTAGATGCCCGCGGCCGAGAGGAGCAGCACGCTGACGCTCACCAACCCAGGAGGCACCCGCGCCAGACGTCAAGTGAAGAGTCTTAGTTCCGCGTCGCCGCCAGCGTGAGCGAGCGGCCCTGCTGCATCTTGTTTTTCAGCGTCATGATGAAGCGCTGCGCGACCTCTGGCTGATAGCCGGCGGCGCGAAACGCGTCGTGCATCTGCTTGTCGCTCAACCCGCCGAGCAGGTTCGCCGCCCACGCCACGTCCTGGGGCGTAATGCGGTTCACGACGAGGTTCTTGTACCAACCGTCGTAGGCGAACTGGACCCAGCCGTTCTGCACCCCGAGGATGAACGGCGTCTGCTCGAACGATTCGGCGTGATTTTTCCGCGGTGCGATGCGGTTGAAGTCGCCGAGCGCGGAGCCGACGTCACGTGTCAGGTACCACTGGGACACGTAATCGCCGTCCTTGCGCTCGTAGAGCGAGTTGTTGCTGGACTTCAGGTCCGTGCTGTTGAACATCATCAGCAGCACGATCAGGCCTTGGTACTCAGGCTTGCCGACATAGGGGTTCGCGGCCCAGTCCCACGTGTCCACTTCTTTGAGGCCTTCAATCTTGGGACGGAAGCGGCCGCCGACCTCGACCTTGCGGCCAAGACCATCCTTCAGCGTGAACGCCGGGAGGTAGTACACCGGCGGCTGGTGATAGCCGATGGCCGACAGCAGCCGCGACACCGCCACTTCGACCGGCGCCTCTGAATCGAGGTTGCCGGGATACGGCTGCTTGACGCTCCATTCGCGGCCTTTCGAATCCTTCACGGTCATGCCGAGGTTCACGCCCGTGTGCTTCAACTCGACCAGGTCGTAGACGTCCGTGGGATCCGGCGCCAGCTCGGCGCCCCATGGACCCCAATACAAGTCGCGCGCGGCCAGGTCCTTGGGTTCGACCCACATGCTGGCGCCCGGCGGCGGCGGAACGTTCTGTATCTGCGGCCGCTTCACGCCCGCGCACGCGGTGCCGAACACGGCGGCGGCGAGAGCGATGGTGAGAATGCGCATCATCTTCTCCTACGGGACCGAGGGGACCATGCTGGCCCGTTTTTCAAGGCGCGAGAACGAGAGCGGCTCGGTCAGGCGGAACAGCGCCCGCCAGCCTTCCTTGCCGTTCGCCACGTCGATGCGCGCAAAGGTCTGGCGGCGGGTGTGGAACCGCACCCCTGCGCCGTACGACCGCTTGTCGAGGTCGAGCTCCTGGAAGCGTGGCGCGACGTTGCCTCCGTCCGCAAACAACGCGAGGTCCATGTGCGTCATCAGCGCCAGGCGCAACTCGACGTTCGCCAGCAGCATGTTGCGATCGTGGAAGCGGTAGTCCGCGTACGACCGCAAGGTGTTCGAGCCGCCGAGACTCGGCAGCATGTAAAACGGCACCGCCGCGTTGTCGTCGAGCGGCGTCGTCACGGCCCAGCCGCGCACCGCAAGGACAATCCGCTCGCCAGCCATCGGCAGGAAGCCCGCGGCCTCCGCTTCGTAGCGGCGATGTGTAAAGGCGCCGGTATCGGTGTCTTCGAAATGGGTACCGGCGGCGCGCAGCAGCACGCCCTTGGTGGGGTGCTCGCGGAAGTTGCGTGTGTCGATGCCGATCGCGAGTTGCGCGGGCATGAAGGTTGGTTGCTCGCCGACCCCCAGCGCGCGCGTCAGCTGGCCCTCTTCGAGCGAGGGTTGCAAGACGCCGATCTCGGTATCGATGTCGAACCAGCGCGTGAGCCGCAGCTTGGCGTGGCCGGCCACGTGCGCGGCCTCGATGCCGAACTGCGCTCGTGCACTTTCCACAGTGTCGGGGCCGACGCCGAAGTAGTCCACCCTGCCGAAGTCTACCCACCGAACTTGCGTGCCCAGCGACAGGCGGCCCTTCGCAATGTTCGGCGCCACGGCACGTGCCTGCGCGGTGCGGTAACCGTTCCAGGAATACCCGGCAGAGCCGTCGACGAGTAACGCATCCTTGCCATACCAGTGGCGATACCCCGGGCCTACCGACAGCCAGCCGGCGCCGGGCACCATCTTGCCGAAATCCACATAGAAGCCGTTGTTGAGATCGCCCTTGCCCATGTGGCGGTCGGCGAAAATCGCGACGCGCGTGAGCATATCGGGCTCTGTCATGAACCCTTGCGGCTCGTTGATGTCGGGCGGCGGCAACGGTTCCTGCGCGGCCACGTCACTCGGCACGCACAGGAAAACGAACGCGAGGCCCGTGAGGATCGCGGCCAAATGCCGGGGGTTACCGGGAATCGGTGTCTTCACGACGCCAGCTATTGCAGGTTACGGGCCAACCCCGATGCGCGGTCTGGCGCGTAAGGTTGAGGTACCGAATCCGCGAACGGGAGGTGGTTGCGAACTTTAGAGCAAACGCTTCAGCTTTTCGGTCGCGGTCTTCAACGACCGGCGGCGCCGTAGCATATCCGCCCAGGGGTCCCCGGCCTTCTCGATCCGGGCCGCCATGGTCCGGATGGTGAAGCTGTCGGGATTCACCGTGCCGCGTTCGAGCTCCTCCCACGTGCACGGCGCCGACACCGTCGCGCCGCGCCTGGCCCGCACGGTATATGCCGAAGCAAACGTCGCACCGTACCCGTTGCGGCCGGTATCGACGTAGATGCGGCCCTTGCGATCGACCTTGTTGAATTCCTGCGTGAGGTGATCGGGTGCGTGGCTGACGAACAGCCGGCCGGTGTGATGCGCGAAATGCGCGACCTCCTCCGTGTTCGCCGATCCGTCGAGTGGCACCACGATGTGGAAGCCTTTCGAGCCCGACGTCTTCACCCACGATGGCAGGCCCAGCGTGTCGAGCAGATCCCGCAAGCCGACCGCCGCGGCGCGCACCGGCGCCGGATCGCTGCCGGACGGATCGAGATCGAAGACGCAGATGTCGGGGTGGAACAGATCTGGCACGCGCGAGATCCAGACGTGGTGCGTGAGCGTGTTCTGGTTGACCGTCCACATCAACGAGGCGGCGTCGGTGATCACGGGGTGATGCACCACGCCGTCTTTCTTCGGCACGTCGACGCGCTCGAGCCACGCCGGGAAGCCCTTTTCAACGCTCTTCTGCCAGAAGCCTTTCGCGCCGATGCCGGCCGGGTAGCGCTCCATGGTGATTGGCCGGCCAATGATGTGCGGCAACAGCACCTCAGCGACGCTCTCGTAATACGCCGCAAGCTCGCCCTTGGTGATGTCGTCCTCTGGAAACAGCACCTTCTCGGGATGAGTAATGACAACGGTGCGATCCCCGGAAGCCGCACGCGTCTTGCGCGCGCGCTTTGGGGCCCGGGCGGTGGCCGTCTTCTTCGCAGCTGGTGCCTTGCGCGCCATCATTGTTCGCGCACCACCGCGCGCGCGTCTTTGTCGAACCGCACGCCGATCAATCGCGGATGCCGCAGCTTGTTGTTTCCTGTCCATTGGATGAACGACACCTGCACGACGATTTTCGGTCTCACCCAGTGCGCGCGCAAGCGGGGCAAGCCCACGGCCCTGGTAAACGGTGGCGTGGCAATCTCGAGCTTATCCAGCCGCCCCCGGAGATCGAGCAGCAGCTTGGTATCGAAGCCGGTGCCGATCTTTCCGGCAAAGACGAGGTCGTCGCCGTCGTAGTAGCCCACCAGCAGCGCGCCCAGTCCAACGCGCGTGCCCTGCGGGTCGGTGAAGCCGCCGACCACCAGTTCCTGCGAACACTCCACCTTGAGCTTGAGCCACTGCTTCGAGCGGCGATGTTCGTACGGCGAGCCGCTGCGCTTGGCGATCACGCCTTCCCAGCCCTCGCGCTCCGCGCGCTCCCAGGGCTTCGGATCGCGCACCAGGTCCACGCGCTTCATCGGCGCCGTGAACGGCAGCGACTTGAGCAGCGCGCGGCGTTCCTCCAGCGGCAGTTCGGTGACCTTCTTGCCGTTCAACCACAGCACGTCGAACACGTGGTACGCACTGGCGCCGTCCCAGGCGACTTCGCCGTCGAGGATCGCATCCGTGACGGGAAGTGCCGCCACGGCGTCGGCGATGGATGGGAGATGCTGCCGAAGTTGGTTGCGCGAGAACAGCTGCACGTCGGCGCCGCGCTTGTAGGCCAGCAGGCGGATGCCGTCGAACTTACGCTCGTACAACCAGCCCGGCCCGAGCGAGCGCTCCTCGGTCAGCGTGGCGGCCATGGGCTCGAGCCAATCCGGCATCCGCTCCGGCACGCCCCATTATGTTTCGGACGGGTGGGGCGTGGCTCGTGTCGCGACTGGTGCGGCGGCTGATTGACGGGCTAAGGCCGGCCATTCTGCCTGGCCGGCCCCGACCCGTTAGAACCCGCTGACGTTGAGGCGGCCGTTGGTGACGGCGCGGCCGTTGAGCGAGGGCGTCGCGATCGCGCTCGACAGGATCGCCGCCTTGATCGCGGCCGCCGACGCGCCCGCATGCGAGGCGGCATAGAGCGCCGCGGCGCCGGTCACGTGCGGTGTCGCCATCGACGTGCCGCTGTACGACGCGTAGGCCGACTGGCCCTTCTTGTTCGGCACCGTCGAAACGATGGCCGATCCGGGCGCGCCGAGGTCAACCGTGGTCGCGCCGTAGTTCGAGAAGCTCGACTTCGCGCCGGTGCTGGTGATGGCCGCCACCGCGATCACGCAGTCGCCGTTCGTGCTCTGGCACACGTAGTTCGAGGGATAGCTCGCGGTGGTGTTGTTGTTGTCGCCAACGCCGTCGCTGCCACCGTTGCCGGCCGCGGCGATGAACAGGATCCCGGCGTTGCCGCCGCGATTGATGGCGTCGAGCAGGCCCTGCGAGAACCCGCCGCCGCCCCACGAGTTGTTGGTCGCCACGAGGTTGATGCCGTGGCGCGTTTTCAGATCGGTGAGGTAATCCACCGCCTTGATCGCGTTAGCCGTCGTGCCGCCGCGCCGGCCGAGGAACTTCGCCGGGATCATCGTCACGTTCCAGTTGACGCCGGCCACGCCGAAGCCGTTGCCGCCCACCGCGCCGATGGTGCCGGCGACATGGGTGCCGTGATCGTCCGCCGTGCCGTCGTAGGTGGTGTTGTTGTTGCCGTCGAAATCCCACCCGCGCACGTCGTCCTTGTAGCCGTTGCCATCGTCGTCGACGCCGTTGCCGGCGATCTCGCCGGGATTGGTCCAGACGTTGACCGCGAGGTCATCGTGCGGCATCACGCCTTCGTCGATGATGCCGACGTAGACGTTGGTGGCGCCCGCATGGCCGCCGGCCCAGGCCTGCGCGGCGCCGCTGCCGAACGCGTTGCTCGGCGTGGTGGTGGCGCCATACATGCCCCACAGCGATCCATTCGTGTAGTACGGATCGTTGCTGACGAGGCCGTGGGTGTAGATCCAGTTGGGTTCGGCGAAGGTGACCGTGCCGTCATTGCGCAGGCCGCGTACCGCATCGGCCACGGCAAGGCCCGGCGGGATGCGGACGAGTTCCAGATCACCGCCGCCATCGGCGCGGTTGTTGCCGCGGGCGACGACGTCGATGGTGTTGCCGCCGACGCGTCCACGAGCGTTGGTCTTCGCCTGCGCCGATGCGCCGCGCGCGAATTGCACGAGCACCTCGCCGGGCACGAAGTTCTGTTCGGGACCGGCGGGCTGCTGCGCGCCGCCGCGGATGGACGTGATCGCAAACGCGGAGAACAAGATAACGACGACTAAGGGAAGGAACCTGCGGTTCATTCTCAACCTTTCCGCAGTGAGGGGCACTGCCTTGCCAATAGAAGAGCTGGCGGCAGTGTAGGCCCATCCCCGCTAGGCGTCAACTCATCCCTGAGATTACATTTTCGTCGTCACTCTCTGAACGCCCGCATCGGGTCAATCGCGGCCGCGCGGCGCGCCGGCAGCAGGCTCGCCACGGCCGCGCTGCCCACCAGCACCACGATCACGCTCATCATCGTCACCGGATCGAACACGTCGACACCAAACAGTTGATTCCGGATCAGCCGTCCGAGCGCGAGCGCGATGATCACGCCGACGATCACGCCAACGAAGGCGAGGGTCAACGCGTGTCCGACGACGCCGCGCAGCACGTCGACCGTGCTCGCGCCGAGGGCGACGCGGATGCCGATCTCCTTCGATTGCTGCGCCACGGTGTAGCTCATTACGCCGAAGATGCCGGTCGCCGAGAGGGCCAGTGCCACCGCCGCGAACAGGGTGAGCAGCGACGTATAGAAACGCGGCCGCGCGATCGACCGCGACACCATCTCGGTCAACGGCATCACGTCTGCGATGGGCAGGTTCGGATCGAGCGATCGAACCTGATCGCGGATCGCCGGCGCCAACGCCAGCGCATCGCCCTGCGCGCGCACGATGAAGCGAATCGATCGGCTGGTGCGCTGCGCATAGGGCAGGAACATCTGCGGTGCGGCCGGCTCGCCCGGGTTGCGTTGCAGCACGTCGCCGACCACGCCAACCACCTCGCGCGGCCCGCCCGACAAAACCCGCCGTCCGATCGGATCCTGGTTCGGAAACCAGCGGCGCACGGCGGCCTCGTTGATCACCGCCACCGCCGGCGCCTTCTCGTGATCGAGCGCGGTAAATAGCCGGCCGCGCTGTAGTGGCGCGCCGATGGCGCGGAAGTAGTCGGGGGTGACACCGGCCACCGCAATCTCCTGGTTCACATCCGGCGGCGGGGGAGGTGCGCCCTCGACGGCGAAGTCGTTGAGCGCGCCGAGCCCGCCCAGCGGCAGCACCGTGCCGCCCGCGACGGCGGTCACGCCGGGCAACCCGCGCAGGCGATCCTCGATCTCTCTCACGCGGGCGCGGATCGGCACGCCGTCTTTGTATGACTCGCCCTGGAACGTGACGCGGATCGCCATGGCGCCGTCGGGTTGGAACCCCGGATTGACGCGCGTCAGCTCGATGAAGCTGCGGATCAGCAAGCCCGATCCCATCAACAGGATCACCGCGAGCGTCATCTCGGCGACCACGAGCGCGGAACGCATGCGGTGGGCGCGCCTGCCGCCGCCACCCGACCGCCCGCTTTCCTGAAGG
This sequence comes from Acidobacteriota bacterium, assembly GCA_032155105.1. Classification (GTDB taxonomy): domain Bacteria; phylum Acidobacteriota; class Vicinamibacteria; order Vicinamibacterales; family UBA2999; genus 12-FULL-67-14b. The sequence continues at coordinate 249 of JALDXK010000037.1, read as the reverse complement.
CCACGCAGCAGGTGTTCGTTGGTGGCCTGCAGCGCCGGCACCATCCCGAAGATGAGTCCCGTGACGATCGCCGCTCCAAACGTGAACAGCGCCACCGTGCTGTCGAGGCCGATCTGATCGAGCCGCGGCAGGTCCGCGGGCTTGGCCGCGATCAGCGCCTCGGTGCTCCAATACGCGAGTATCAGGCCCAGCGCCCCGCCGGCGAGCCCGAGCACGACCGCTTCGGTGACGAGTTGGCGCACGAGCCGC
>JALDXK010000036.1:0-19713 GCA_032155105.1 Acidobacteriota bacterium | reverse complement strand
GGATCCAGGTTCTGCATCAGGTCCATCAGGACCTTGTTGCCGCCGCCGATCTTAGAAGCATTGGCGACGTAGAGGACTGTTCGTGCAGTCCCTACGCCCATTGCTCCCGACGGCCGGTCAGTTTTTGGATGATTGCCCACGTGCGCGGACCGAATTTCCGTTTGAGAGTCATCCGACGCCAGTGAGGAGTGCCCGCGATCGGCGGGTACATCGACAGGGCTTGCTGGAATAACCGGGCGGACGCTTTGCGATCGCCTGCCTCGAATACGCGTGATGCACGCCAAAACAATTCGTCTGCCAGAGCCATGTCCACGTGCCGTTGTCCGGCAGTGACGTCGCCGACCCTCGACCCGAATCGTTCAAAAAACGAAGCAAATGCCTGTCGGCGCTCCGCAATATCACCTTCAGGGTTGGTCAAGAAGGCCAACTGCATGTTCTTGCCATGGTGTCTCTTGAATGCCTGCGGCGCCTCGAGGGATAGCACATCACCGCATGTCGCCAATCTCAACCACATTTCCAGATCGGCCGTATGGGGCAGCTGCGGATCGTACCCTCCAACCGCATGCTGGGCACTCGTCCTGACCACGGCCGTAGGCGTTGCCACGGGATTTTGCGCCTCACCGCATACTGACTCTATGAAGGACGCTCCCGTCTGCAGGGTGTAGCCGCACTGGAGAGCGTCAGCGCCCTCCGGCACGAGTGGCGTGTGCTCGAAGGCGATCTGACGACCATGAACCAATGTCGCCGAGGGGTGGCTCTCGAACGCGGCGACGGCTCGTCGGAGAGCGCCAGGAACGAGCAGATCATCAGCGGAGATGAGTAACACATACTCTGCATTCGCCCAGCCGATCAGCCCTTCGTTATAGGTGGCGATGTGCCCTGCGTTGGTGGCGTGGCGGCGATATGTAACCCTCGGATCGCCGGCAGCGAGACGCGCGCCGACTTGCGGGGTGTCGTCGGTTGACGCGTCGTCTATGACCAGCACGCGAACAACGACGTCTTCCTGCGAGAGCAGACTTTGAACACAGCCCTCGAGATAGGCACCGTAGTTATAGCTGGGGACGACAACATCGACGGTCCGCATCGCCACTTATTGACCCTCTTGTGACTGGCTACCGAACGGTCGCACTCGCGCCCGTGAGCCTCGAATCTCGACCGTGCCGACAACACGACCAGGGTTGCCAGCAAGGTAGCTATACGAGGGGTATTTCCCTTCGAGGTACGTGCCGGCTGCTACGAAACAGTGATCGCCCAGAACGGTACCCGGGCCAATGATTGTCTGCGGTGCGATGAAGCAGCAATTCCCAATCGTCGTGTCGTTTCCGAATATCGGAGCCTGACCACCGGTCAAGGCGCGCTCGATCGTATTGTGCGTGTAGACATGTGATCCCGAACCGACGTCGACGTTGTCGCCAATCGTCAGCTTGCCTTTCGAGCCGTCCAGAATCGTGTACGGACCCACCCAGCAATTCTTGCCAAGGGACACGTCACCAAGAATCAGACATTCATCGTAGACGCTCGTGCCCTCACCGAAATGATTGTCACGAGCCAGGTTCCAACGATCGTACAGGAGAGTGCCGATCGGTACATGTCGATTGTGCCGGGCACGAAGCCGGCGACGCAGGGCAAGAAGAACCCGCTGAAGCTGCTGGTACTCCGGCGCTTGGAGAATGGCGTCCCAATCCTCTCCCGGATCGAGCAGTTCACCGGCGAAGCGGCGTCCCCTTGACTCCGGCGCTGCAGACAGCTTTGCCGCCACCGCAAGAACATCGGCCTCACGGACCGCGGACAGACCCGCGAAATGTTCGACACCAAGCCCGTGTTGAGAGATCAACTCACGGGCGCGCCTCGAAATAACTGGACCACTCGTCTCGCGGGCGGCAACCGGCTGTTCCTGTGATACGGGACGATCAGCCGTAGGAGAAATCATGGCGACGGCCGATCCAATGACGACTTCGGCACCCGCCGGGGCCATGTGAAAAACCCAGCCGGACGTTGGAGCAGCTAGATCGAACGTCGCCTTAGTGGTCTCGACAATGACGACCATCTGCTCGGCTTCAACTCTTTGGCCATCAGGTACGAGCCAGCGAATGACGTGAGCGACGTCGTCATTCACTCCCTCGCGAGGAACGATCACCGGTACTGGCTCTGAAGTCATCGGCACGCGCTAGATCAACTGGGCAATCGCGTCTCGGATCGCGCGAGCATCTGGGAGGACCTTTTCCTCCAGGTGTCGAACGCTTGGAATCGGCAGCGGCAGAGCCCCCACAGACTTGCACAGCGTTCCGGGCACCTCCTGCGCCACGTGCGCAATCACAGCCGTCGACACACCGTACGCTGCCACACTCTCCTCGACGACAACCAGCCGCTTTGTCCGTCGAACCGACTCGAGGACGTCAAGTAGATCCAGTGGCCACAGCTGCGTCAGCACGATGTAATCGAAGGCGAGTTCCTCCTCCTCGAACAAAGTCGCCATCGCCGATTCGCACGCCGAGGTCATTCCTCCATACGTAACCAGGGTGACGTCGGCATTTCTAGACGAAGAACGGTAACACAACGGGGGGAACGTGCCATCGCCTCGAATGACCGGGACCATTGTCGCGTCGGCAGGCGGCGCTGTCATTGGGCGCAGGCCATAGAGCGCCTTGTTCTCAACGAATACGGTTGGACTGTCGTCGCTTATAACCGCCTCCGTCAAGAGCCGCTTCGCATCGTGGCGCTGTGACAATGCGACAACACGCAGGCCGGGCACGCCACAGAACAGCCGCTCGAGACTCTGGCTATGCGTTGGACCATAGCCTCGTCCTCCACCCGACACCAGTCGAAGCGTCAGCGGGCACGTCACCTTTTCGGCGTACATGTAGTAGAACTTCGCAGCAAAGTTCACCAACTGATCCGTTGCCAGCGTAACGAAGTCAGCAAACATGATCTCAGCGACAGGGCGAAATCCTGCGATCGCCAGACCGTTAGACACGCCGGTTATAGCAGCCTCGGCGATCGGTGTCGAGAACACCTGGCCAGGATGCTTGGTAGAAAGGCCCTTGCTGACTTTGAATGCCCCTCCATACGGATCCAGGAGATCCTCGCCGATTAGGATGACATCGGACCTTGCGCCCATCATGGCGTGAAGCGCGGCATTCAATTCCTCCGCGATTCGCCCGTACTCTGCCCCGCCTCGATCGGCGTGCAGTTCGAGACTGCTGAGGGTTCGCGAAGAGAAGGGGAGTGCACTGGCGCCAGTATCATCAAGCCTTGCTCGCGCCGCGACGCTATCGGCTTGCCTCGTGATCTCTGAATATGCGGTCCGCTCTGCGGCTGCGTAACGGTCGACTTCTGTCGTGAGGCGCGTCAGCGGATCCTGTCGGCGCAGTGCTGTAAGCAGTTCAGACGGACGATCATCGTCTCCCTTGCTGTGGGCCAACAGCCTTCGGGTCCGAACCAGCTGCAAGCTCGGCCGACCTTGTCGTACTGTCTGGATGATTCTCCCGAATTGCTCATGGAGCGCGCTGGGATCTTCGTCGGAAATGACGTTCGTCTCGAGCCCGAACCCCTGTGCGCGAAGAATGATGTCACCCGGAGTCGTTGTGCTGACGTCAGTGGATTGGGCCCATCCGTTGCACTCGAGCAGGAACAACACCGGCGCTTTCAAGAGCGCTGCAAATGTGAACGCTTCGTACAACGTCCCTTCACCCAGCGTCCCGTCACCGAGCTGAACAACGGCAACGCCCTCCTCGCCACGGCGCTTCATGGCCCATGCGTAGCCAACACCGATCGGTGCACTCCCCCCCTGAATGCCAGCAGAAAAGAACCGTCGGAAAAGCAGGTTCTGCGTACCTCCACGTCCTTTACAGAGGGCGCCTTCACGACCCATCAATTCGGCGAGCAACTGATCCTCTGGTCCTCCATGAGCCAGATAGTGTCCGTGCCCGCGATGGGTCGCGAAGAAGGCATCAACGTCCGGACGAAGGTGAGGATGGAGGGCAGCCGCACACAATTCCTGACCGACGCATGTATGTACAGTTCCCGAAAGCTGGCCCTGCTTGAACAAATCCAGAAGAACCCGCTCAAAGCTGCGGATTCTCAAGGCCGTCTGAACGACGGCTTCGCTCGCCTCGTTTGCCGTCGCCGGCGGCGAGAGTAGTGCTGACGTTTGAGTCACCATGCTCTAGGGCGTTCGGTGATTCGCGACGTGCTCGTGGACGAAACGTCGCTCATCCGATCTTTGCCTCCTGGTGAACAGCGGCCACTACTTCTTCCACCTGGCTCGACGCCATCTCAGGAAACATCGGGAGCGAGAGGACTTCTCGCGCCGCTGCTTCGGACACCGGAAAGTCACCCACTTTGTGGCCCAGATCGGCGTGCGCCTCCTGCAAGTGCACCGGAATCGGGTAATGAAGTCCGGTATGCACCCCCTCCGCCTGGAGCTGCCGCTGCAAGCCGTCACGATCCGGCGTGCGAACCGCGTAGATGTGATACACGTGGCGCCGCCCGGCGAGCTGCGTCCCCGCCGTCACAATCGGCGAATCGGTGAGCAGTGCATCGTACTCGCGGGCTCGCGCCCGACGCGCTTCGGTCCATTTCTCGAGATACTTGAGCTTCACACCGAGGATGGCGCCTTGAATCCCCTCCATCCGGTAGTTGAAGCCTTTGAGGACGTGGTGATAACGCTTCTCTTGCCCCCAGTCGCGTAGCATCCTGATCTTCTTTGCCTGCTCGTCGTCGCTGGTGACGACTATCCCGCCCTCACCGTAGGCGCCGAGGTTCTTGCCCGGGTAGAAACTGAAACAGCCCGACAAGCCCATGCTGCCAGCTCGCCTGCTCTGAAATTCGGCGCCGTGCGCCTGGCACGCGTCCTCGATGACGGGAATTCCGTGCCGATTGGCGATGTCGAGAATGGCGCTCATGTCCGCCATCTGACCATAGAGATGCACCGGCAGAATTGCCTTCGTTCGCGGCGTGATGGCCTTCTCGAGCTGTGCCGGATCCATCGTGAGGCTGCGAGGCTCGACGTCGACGAAAACCGGCCGCGCCCCCGTATAGCAGATCGCCGAAACCGTCGCCACGAACGTGAAAGGAATCGTGATGACCTCGTCGCCGGCCCCGACGCCCGCACCCAGCAACGCGAGATGGAGCGCACTCGTACCGGAGTTCACCGCGATTGCGTGTTTGCTGCCGCAGTAGCCAGCGAAGTCGCGCTCGAATGATGCGACGTACTCCCCGAGCACGAACTGGGTGCTCTCCAGAACGCTCAGAACTGCCGTGTCGATTTCCGGCTTGATGCTCTTGTACTGCGCTTTGAGATCGAGGAACGGAATCATACTGTGCACCCGACCGATTCGAGTTCGATGACGCGACCCCGTTCCTTCATCGATTGTGTCGCGGCCTCGAGGATTCGAACGACCCGCAGTCCCGTCTGACCATCCGTCAGCGGGGCGGTGCGCTCCTCGACGCATTTGACGAACTGGCGGAGCTCCACGCTCAACGCTTCGGTCACTTCCAGGTGCGGGGCCCACATGTCGCCGGCGCGGTACCCCACCAGCATCTGATACTTTTGATCCCCATTCTGGGTGCCACCGTTCAAGGTGATGCCCTTGTCGTATATCCTGATCTTCTCGCTCGGTTCGAGATCGTCGTACACGATCATCTTTCGCGAGCCTGCCAGAAGTGTCTGGCGAACTTTCACGGGCGCCAACCAATTCACGTTGACGTGCGCCACCAGGTTGTGTTCGAAAAACAACGTCAGATAGGCGACGTTGATCGGCTCACCTGGCACATGCGCGTGCCCAGTGGCCGAAACCGCGACGGGGCGTGCGGGAAGCACGTAATCCAGGATCGACAGGTCGTGAACGGCGAGATCCCAGATCACGCTGACGTCATGCTGAAACAGCCCAAGATTCACGCGCATCGAATCGTAGTAGTAGACATCTCCGATGTCCCCACTGGCGACCAGTTCGCGCATCTTGCGAACGGCACCCGTATACACGAACGTATGGTCAACGCCGACGATGAGGCCACGGCGGTCCGCGATCTCCAGCAGCCGCAGCGACTCCTCGGTTGTCGCCGTCATCGGCTTCTCGATAAACACGTGCTTACCGGATTCGAGTGCCCGCCTCGCGATCTCGAAATGGCTCGAAACGGGGGTCGCGATCGCTATGACGTCGATACGAGAGTCTTTCAACACATCGTCGAGTCTGCTGGTCGTTTCCACCGCCGGATACCTCGAGCGCACGCCGGCAAGGCGTTCCTCCCGCAGATCGCACACGGAGACGAGCTTCGCCCCCGGGACCTCCCAGAAATTTCGAACCAGGTTCGGCCCCCAGTAGCCGTAACCGACAACCGCAACACCGATCATTTCGCTCTCCTGTTCTTTCTCTGCCGCGCCGGTTGACGCCGCGCGGCGGTTCGTCGTGGCGGCTTACGATTTGTCTTTCTCTTGAGGGGACCTGCTGGCACACCTGCCACCACAGTTCCAGGGGCGACGTCTTTCGTAACCACGGCACCGGCCCCCACGAGCGCGCGTTCACCAATGGTCACACCCGCAAGAATCGTCGCGTTGCTGCCGATCGAGGCACCAGCCTTCACCAGCGTGGGCACGACGACCCAATCGGCCTCGGTCTGCAGGCTGCCGTCAGCATTCACGGCTCGCGGGCGGAGGTCGTTTGTGAACATCACGCCGTGTCCGACGAACACACCGTCTTCAATCGTGACCCCTTCACAAAGAAACGAGTGGCTCGAAATCTTGCAGTTCTTCCCGACAAAGGCGCCCTTCTGAATCTCCACGAAAGCACCAATCTTTGCGCCGTCCGCGATGCTGCATCCGTACAGGTTGACCAAATCGCGGTGGTAAATTTGGACACCTTCACCGAGAACGACTGACGAGGCAATTGGCATGTACTAGCGCTCCCTACCAGACGCGACACCGACGAGTGGAACCGCCTCGCGCTCCGTCGGCACTTGATGCGTCCACTCGTGATCGAGAAACACGACGCCCAAGTCTCGACGATCCGAGATCACCGAGAATGGATACACGCGGCTCTGCAAGTCGTATGTCGTGCCCGCACCGTTCAAGATTCCGACTGAGACGAGGTAATAACCGGGGAGGAGATTCAGGCGAGGCAGGACGAGTTCAACCTGTCCCGGACCGTGCAGCACCCCCATATCGCGTTTGTCCATCAGCGTGTTGATGCCGGCGCAGTGGACGCCATCGGCACGATGGATATCGACAGCAAACGCAGCGTCTGCAACGGCGCGGCGTGCGTCGTAGTGGATTCGGATACGCATCGCGCTCGTCGTGTTGAACACGGCCACCGGCTCTCGACGCTCGCTGATCAGTTCGACCTTGGCAATGCGAACCGCCTTGTTGGCATGGCTGCCAGACTCCTGCTCGGAGCGGGTCCACGGGACGAGGCGATACTGCTGCACTGCTTCCGCCGGCGAGCCATCAAAGCGAACCGTACCGTGATCGATCACGATGGCTCGAGTACACAAATCGATAATCGCCGGCAAATTATGGGAAATGAAAACCAGTGGAACGCCGTTCTTGATCAGAGTACGCATGCGCTCGACGCAACGATCCTGAAATGCAGCGTCACCGACACTAAGTACCTCGTCAATCAACAGCACGTCGGGATCGAGGTGCGCCGCGATGGCAAAACCCAAACGGGCGTTCATCCCAGACGAGTAGCGCTTGACCGGCGTATCAATGAATTCGGAGACACCGGCAAACTCGACAATCTCGTCGAACGTTCGCGCGATCTCGAGTCGCTTCATCCCCATGATCGCGCCCTGAAGAAACACGTTCTCGCGTCCCGTCAGATCGGGATGAAAGCCGGCGGCAACCTCTATCAGGGCTCCGGCCCGGCCACGCACCTCACAGCGCCCCCGCGTCGGCTTCAGAATCCGGCTCAGAAGCTTGAGGATGGTCGACTTACCAGCGCCATTCGGCCCGATAATCCCGAGCGCTTCGCCACGACGAACCTCGAACGACACGTCGTGAACTGCCCAGAACTCCTTGCCATCGAGATCGGCCTCGCTGGTACGGCGAGTCAGGCGCTTCAACGTGAACGGGATCAAGTCACGCAAGCTGTCGTGGCGCTCACCACGCCGGAACTTCTTCCAAACTCCATCGAATACAACGGCTGCCTGCGACATTCAGATGTTTTCCGCGAAAGCGAATTCAGCACGGTGAAAAGCGCGCCAACTCACTGCCAGGAAGACGAGCGAGAAGGCGGCAGTCATTCCGAATGGGATGGCATCCGGAAGACGCCCGTACAGCAGCACCGCACGGTACGCTTCGATGATCTGGGTCATCGGATTCAGCGCCAGTACTACTCCAAGCGTCCCACCGATCGAGTTCAGTGGATACACGACCGAGGTCGCAAACATCCACACGGTAATGGCGACTTCGAACAGGTACTTGACGTCGCGGTAAAAAAGGTTCGCCATCGCCAGAAATAATGCGACCGCAATCGTAAACGTGAGCGTCACCAAAACGATGACGGGAAGAGCAAACAGGGCCGCCGTCGGCGCCACCTGGTAGTAGATCATCAGTGCCACCAGGACCAGCGCCCCAATCACCAGATCGACCAGACATACCAGAACGGCCGATAATGGAAAGACCTCGCGCGGGAAATACACTTTCTGCACGAGATTGCTGTTGCCAGTCAACGACAGGACGGAAAAGCGTAAAGACGATGCGAAGAAGTTCCAGATCAGAAGCCCGCAGAAAGCGAATAGTGGATACGCGACAGGCGTCTCGATGCGCGCAACGCGAGTGAAGATCACTGAGAACATCGCCGTGTTGACGAGCGGCATGAACACCGCCCATCCGAATCCCATGGCGGTCTGCTTGTACCTGATCAACAGGTCTCTCAGGGTCATCTGGTAGAGGAGCTCCCGGTACTCGATCTGCTCCTTCACCATCTCTTTGAAATCGTGTAATACCAGCATCACGTCAGCCGCAAAACTCCGACCTCATTCGCTGCACAAGCGAGAATCTCCAAGGTCACTAAGCCAGAGCAAGGAGCCCGCCACCCCAACTGCAACCGTCAGCCACTCAACTGGGTTTGAATCAATTGCTTACGACGACGGCGTCCGAACTGGCACCGAGAAGTCTGCCTTAGTCACGACAAATGTTTGGGGCGTCAGGATTGTTCTTAAGAGAATGCGGGACTCCACAGAGGCCCAGGGGAAGCCCCGGCGCGACAAATCTGTCATCACCGGGGCCGGAGTGTTCAGCCTAGTCGTCGTTCAGAATCGTGCCGGTTCCCTGATCATCGCCAAAGCCTGCGTTCGTCGGATCGTCCAGATTAACGAAAAACGTCTGATTCGACTCGTTCGTGGAATCGCCGCGGACCGAAACCGTAATCGTCTTGCTCGTCTCACCCGGAAGGAACGTCAGCACGCCTGAGGTTGCGATGTAGTCGTTATTCGAGCCGGAACTCGTCGCTGACCCGTTGGAGGTGCTGTACTCGACCGTCACGGTCTGTCCGCTCACGGCCGACAGGGTCACGGTGAAGTTGAACGAGGTGGGCGGCGAGAGGTTCGTCTCGCCCTCGGCGGCGCTGACGTTGTTGATGGACAACGTCGGTGCCGCGTCGTTGTCGTTGATCGTACCCACGGCCTGTGCATCAGAGACGTTAACCGTCGCACCACTGAGATTGACGAAGAAGGTCTCAGCCGGCTCGTCCCGCGTGTCGTGCAACACTGTGACGTTGATCGTCCGTGACGTCGCACCGGGAGTAAAGGACACAGTGCCCGACGCCGCCGCATAATCCTGTCCAGCTGTCGCCGTGCCGTCTGCCGTCGCGTAGTTCACCGTCACTGTCTGTGCGACGGACGCGGACAGAGTGACCGTGAACACCGCCGTCGCTGATCCGCTCCCGCCTTCCGTGATCGTGACGTCGCCAATCTGCATCGACACCGGGTCATTGTCATTAATTGTCCCAGTCCCTGTTCCCTGGCCCGTTTGGATCGTGGCGTTGCTCGGGCTGGAAAGGGTCACTGTGAACGTCTCGTTCGGTTCGTCGAGAAGATCGCCAAGCACCACCACTGGAATCGTCTGTGAGATTGATCCGGCCGGAATCGTTGTCGTACCGGAACCGGCAGTGTAGTCGCTTCCAGCGGTCGCGCTTCCGTTCGAAGTCGTGAAGTTGACGGTAACGTTCCGGCCACTAACCGCCGACAGCGTCACGACGAAGTTCGCACTCACGTTATTCCCCGGGTCGCCTTCTGTTACGGACACACCGGCGATACTCAGTGACGGCGTATTGTCATTGTCGTTAATGGTCCCTGTCGCCTGGTTGTCGTCAATCGTTGCGTTGACGGGCCCGCTCAGGTTCAGGACGAAGGTTTCGTTGTCCTCATCCAGCGCATCGCCCAGGATGGGCACATTGACCTGCAGCGAGGTTTGACCGGGATTGAACGTCAGGGTGCCAGAGGTCGCCGTATAGTCTTGCCCGGCGATTGCGCTTCCATTTGCTGTGGCGTAGTTCACTGACACGCTCTGGCCACTCGGGTCGTCCAGCGTGATTGTGAAGGTCATGTTGCTACTGCCAGAGTTCCCCTCGGTGACGCTCACGTTGCTGATATCGATCGCCGGCGCGGTATCGTTGTCGTTGATCGTGCCAGTACCGACTGCCGTACCGATCTGCGCATTGCTGGCATTACTTAAGGTCACGAGGAACGTCTCGTTCGCCTCGTCGAGCGAGTCACCCAGCACCTGCACCGTGAACGTGCGCGACGTCTGGCCAGGCGAGAATGAAAGGCTATTCGAAGTGCTCGTGTAGTCCGAACCCGCGGTCGCCGTTCCGTTGCTGGTCGCGTAGGAGACGGTGACGGTCTGAGTCGGGTTCGCGGGCGACAAGGTGACGGTAAATGTCATCGTTGTCGTACCCTCGGTCACAGACGGGCTGTTGATTGAGAGCGTCGGCAACGGCTCGTCATTGAGAATCGTGCCAGCTGCCTGACCCTGGGCGATTGTCGCATTCGTTGGTGAACTCAAGTTGACGACGAATGTCTCGTCGCCCTCGAGCACCGCATCGCCTGACACTGGAACGTTGAACGTCTGTTGTGTCAGTCCCGGCGAGAAAGTCAGCGTACCCGACGTCGTCGTATAGTCGCTTCCAGCCGTCGCCGTGCCCGCTGCCGTCGCAGCAGCCACTGTGATCGTCTGCGAGCTCGGATTCGAGAGCGTCGCAACGAATCCGAACTGCTTCGTGCCGGAGTTGCCTTCCGTCAGCGACACACCTGCCAGCGAAATCGACGGAACCGGATCGTCGTTCGTGATCGTTCCGCTACCCTGGCTCTTGCCCATCGTGGCGTTGACAACCGCGGACAAATTCACGACGAAGGTTTCGTCGGACTCAAACGTCGTATCACCGGTCACCGGGACAGTCACTTCCTGGCTGGCGACACCGGGGGCGAAGACCACTGGGATTGAGACCGCAGTGTAGTCCGAGCCGGAGGTTGCCGTTCCGTTTGCCGTCGCGAACGTCACTGACACCTGTTGTGTCGGGACGCGGGACAACGACACTGTGAAGTTTGCTGAAGTGCTGCCACTCTGGCCTTCATTAACCACGACGTCAGAGACCGACACGGACGGCGGCGGCGCAACCGCGGCGATTGCCACTGACGCGATAGAGGGTGTCACTTGGCCATCCCCTGTCAGACTCGCCGTGTACTGCGCGTAGCGCGACGCTCCTGACACATCGCTGCCGGACGCGGGAACGGGAACATACGAGGTCCAAGTGCCATCTGGCACCGGTGTATTGCCGAACCGGACGGCGAAGCTCACTGACGTGGCTGCAGGCGTCTGCGCTGTCCACGTCATCGTGTCCCATGTCTGCTGGCCACCGGCATCGAGAACTCTCGACGTGAAGCTGCCCGCGTTGGCGTAGGGCGCGAGCCGCATCCATTGGACGGCGAGAGCGCCGTCACCAAGGGACGCGTCGCTTGCGATCGGACGCATCGAGTCTGGGATACCAGTCGAATGGGTCGCAACCGTTACACCATCAATCGAGAACACGACTGAATCGGACACCCAATTGATGCCATACAGGTGCGGAGCATTCAGCCACGAGGAGCCGAGCGGCGTCTCGATCACGGTGAAGCCGCCGTTGTTCGTCCGCGTGTAGAGTTGTCCGCCCGGACCGGTGCTGAACATGGCCCAGATTGGCTCGTTGAAGGTCACTGCAAGACCCGCATGCTGGAATGGTGCTGAGCCGAAGGTCGCCGAGAACTCGAGCTTGCGTCCAGGCGTCAGCAAGTTGTCCATACTCACGCGACCGCCATCGACGGAAAGCACACCCGCTGCAACCGTACCGCCGCCGCCCGCAACCCACTCGGCCGATGTCCACCCGGCCGGAATGGCCGACCCGTTGAACTCTTGGCCCATCTGCGGCGCAAGAGTCAGTTCGCCGTCGGCGTTCTGAGCGACGTAAACACCAGCATCGGCGGTGCCCTGAGCGAAGTCAGCAGCCGTCGTGTCGGTTAAGATCGATGTCGGCGTCAGTCCGGTTGAGAAGCTCATGGGCGAGGCTGGAGCAGTCGCGCTGTTTCCAGACGAGTCAGCCGACGTTACTCGGAAGAAGTACGTGGTCGACTCCAGCAAGCCCGCTAGCGTGACCGAGTGATCGGTCACCAGGCCCGAGGCAACTGCGGTCTGCGTTAACGAGCTCGGCGTCAAACCGTAACGCACGATTGACGATGACGGCTCGGACGTTGTCCAAGTCACGACCGCGGCACCGGCACTCGGTGTCACGGCCACACCACTGATGGCCGGCGGAATTGTGTCCGGCGCGGGTGCAGCGATGCTGACCGCGACATCCATTAGGACCGGAGTCGTCGTGGGCGTCCCACTCAAGATCGCGCGGTACTGGACGTAGCGTGACGTTGCCGAGACGGGTCCGCCGGAATAGGACACCGGCATGAATGCCGTCCACGTGCCGTCAGGAATTGCTGTGTTCCCGAAGCGAGCGCTCATCGAAAGCGCTCCCGAACCAGGGACATCAGCGTTCCAGAGCATCGACCTCCAAACGCGGCTCGAGCCGGCGTCCAGCACGCGCGACGTAAACGTGCTGCTCGCCACGTACGGTCCAAGGCGCATCCACTCGACTCGGAGCGTCGTATCGCCAACGTTCAAGTCGCTCGCGATTGGACGCATCGTCACAGGAATCGTTCGATTGTGGGTCGCGACAACGTTTCCGTCGATCGAGTACACAACGCTCGACGAGTTCCACTCGATTCGATAGACGTGCAACGAATTGAGCCAGCTGCCCGGAATCGGTGTGTCAATCGCACTCCCACCGTCGTGAGTGCGTGCGAGCAGGCCTCCGCCGCTTCCGGTGCTGAAGATCGCCCACGGCGTCTCATTGAGACTTATTCCGAAGCCAGCATGCTGGAAGGGCGCGCTCGTAAAGGTCGCCGCAAACTCGAGCACACGGCCAGCATCGAAGAAGTTGTCTGTCTGCACGCGCGCACCATCAACAGAGAGCGCTCCTCCCGACACGGTTGCAGTGCCACCGGTCGTCCACGGCGTGCTCGACCAGCCAGCCGGAAGTGCGGTGCCAGAGAACTCACTGCCGACCTCAAGTCCTAGCGTGACCTCCCCATCACCGTTTTGGGTGAGATAGACGCCACCGCCACTAGTGCCGGCAGTGAAATCGGCCAGCGTCGTGTCGCCAACCTCGAACGAGTGAGTGGTGAACGACGCTGGCGTCGCAGGCGCCGTGACGTCGTTGCCGGACGCATCGGCAGACGTCACGTGATAGAAGTAGGTGGTCCCCTCGACGAGACCTGACAGCGTCACCGTGTGACCGACACTCAATCCTGGCACCGATGCACTCTGCGTCAACGAACCTGGCGACGTGCCGTAGTTCACGAGCGATGTCGCAGGCTCCGAGGTCGTCCAGCTGATGGTCGCACTTGTGGTCCCGCTGACTGCACCGATGCCGGAGATCTGCGGTGGTGTCAGGTCGGGCGTGTAGGTCGCTTGATAGTTGCCACTCAGGGCGCTGAACGTCGCATACGTCTGACCCTTGATGTTCTTGACGGTGATGGTGACCGGCTGACCGTTCCTGGTCAGCGACGAGAATTGCCCGACCGACGAGACTGTCGGGAGCATCGCCTCAAGACCGTTGGCGCCGGAGCCGACCAGAATGCCGAAGGACAGGACGCCACCACTCCACGACAGGTTCTGAAACGCCGAACCGTTACGTCCATCAACCCAGTTGAGGAGCTGCTTTGCCGAAATCACCGGCACACCACGCGACTGCGCCGAGGCGACGATGGCCTCGGACCCGGCATGTGGGCCGAAATCCGTGTGCATGTTGGCCACGAACGTCCCGTAATAGCCTTCCGGCCCAAGGGCTCGATCGAGCAGCGTATCGGCAGTGAACGGGAACGACTGTCCCGATTCATCGGTCATCTGCGTCGTCGCCTGGTAGACGTCGATCATCGAACCATCGGTCTTGGCAAACCGCATTGGGAAGCCCGATCCGGTGAAGACACCCGGTCGGTCGTTGACCCATGACGCCGGCCACCAGTAGTAGTTCGTGTCGAGTCGGATCCCGTGTGCCAGCGCCACTTCAGCCTGCGTTGTGTAGTCGCTCCAGATGATGCAGTGCGTCCGGTTCGTCACAACTGGCGGCAGATCAGGGAAACGCTGGCTGAACTGCGCCAACTGATTCTGATAGTCGAAAGCCAGAGACGAGGCCGTAAAGTTGTTGCACTCCTCGGGGCCGTTCGTCGATCTGATGTGGACCCCGAGCTCGAAGCCTTGAGCCGCAAAGGCATCGGCCTGCGAAGGACTAATGGGAGTCGCAGGGAAGATGTACGACGTCGCCCTCAAGCACTGCCAATCGTCGACATTGCACCCCGCCGGGCTTCCATTGTTCAGGATGTTGAAGCGTCCAGGCGTCCCATTGATCGCGTGGTCGTCGCCAGTGAGGACGACCGCTGCCTTGAGACCGCGCGGCAAATACCAGAATCGCGGTAAGGGCATGCGATCGGTCGTTGTCATGTAGATCAGGTTGGCCAGCAAACGCTGCTGTTCGTCAGCCTGGGGAATCGCGACCTTGTTGCGGTCAATCCAATCGGTCTGCGCTCCACCAAAGAACAAATCGTCGGAACGGAGCGGTTGGAAGCCATCACGTTCCTGTCCCGACCATGCGGGGTTCCCCTGACGCGTATAGACAATCGAACGCGCCAGGTCGTAAGTAAACGCCGACGCGGTTCCACCACCAGACCCGACGCTACGCACCGTGACCGCTGGGTTACCCGTGGCAGTGGTGGCATTCGAGTACAGCGTCGCGACCGAGGTTGCTCCAGATAACGTGTACCGATCGGCCGCACCATGGTACTGAATCGTCTGGTTTACGAGACCAGCCCCTGGAGATGATGCCGTGTTGATCAGAAGGTATCCTTCCGCCAACGTCGTACCGGCATCGGCGAGGCCGAGAAGAGACGCGAGCTTCTTATCGGGCCTCATCGCGATCAGGTTCCCGCCTCCCGTCACCCAGTTCGTGAACATCGAGACCTGAGTGGTTGTGAGCGTCGCTTCACCAAGAAGAACAACGTCGTATGCCGATAACGTCGTCGACGTCACCGTTGCGAGCTCGGCGACGGCAAAACTGTTCAGGCCTTCGGCGCGCAGAACCTCGGCAAGATATTGTCCGAATCGATTGGTCGACGAATACACAACAAGGATTGGACCACCTGGCCCCTGCGTGGGCGGTGGCGGGGGAGGCCCGGCCGTCGTGAACGACCACACCGAGTCGGCCTGCATAGCATTACCCGCGAGATCTTTGACCCCGCTGGCACCACCTCTCACGGTGGCGGTATAGACGGTCGAGAACGCAAGCGCCGCGCTCGGCTGCAACGTCGCTACACGAGTCGACGAATTGAACGAAACCGTTGCCGTCACCAGCGAGCCAGCAGGATTACGCAGCTGGAACGTACTCGTGTTGACCGTCGACGGATTGAGCTTCTCGGAGAACGTTGCCCGGACCGGACCCGTGACGCTTACACCCACCGCGCCGGGCGCTGGCTGCCGGATCGTCACGGTCGGCGCGGTCGTATCGGGTGGAACGGAGGTTACAAAGAGTACGTCAACCCAATAATTACTGGAGAACCACGTCTGCGATGGAAACGCGACACCCCCCGAGCTGAATACACCGTTGGGACCGTCTTCGCCGTCTGCAAGTGCACTGAGTGGTCCGTTGTTCACACCTGTGCTGGCAAAGTAGCCCTCGTCCTCCGAATAGAACCCTGCGTTCGTGTGGTAGGAGACAACATACGTTGTATTTGCAGTGATCTGGACTGGATTGGCGAAGCTCACTTGCTGCCAACCCGAGCTCGTCTCATTTATGAAGGTGGCCGTTTCCAGCAGTTCGCCGTCAGCACTCCAGAGATTTCCAATGTGAGTGCCAGTGTTCTGCTCGCTCTTGTAGAACCGAACACCCGAGATATACCCGTTAATGGACGATCGGAACCGGAGACCGAGCTCTGCGGGATTGGAATCCGGCTCCGCCACTTGAGTTGGAACATCTGTGTTGTTCCAGATCGAGCATGGGCACGTGACTGTGACCGTGCCGACCGTGACCGTGATCCCCGCCGACGGGACCTCAATGTTCCCGCTGTCATCCACCGCACGAGTCCGAATGTTCACGGTGCGCGGTGCGCCGGTTGACCAGGAATACGACCAGGTGGTCCGGCCAAGTGCACGACGCCACGTCAAGCCACCATCCACCGAGACCTCGACGCCAGCGACAGCTCCTCCTGAATCCACAGCGGTGCCCGAAATGGTGACCACGCTGTTCTGGTTGACCGTGACGCCGTTGGCGGGCGAAGTAACAGTAGAAACAGGCTTGACGACGTCGGTGGACGCCGTCGCTGCGACGAGCCCCGGCTGGAGGGAGCGCGGCTGAACACCCATGTCCGCAAACAGGTTGACCGTGGCCTGCTGCATGTCCAGACTGGGAGCCTCAGACCCGCGGTCGTGATTCTGATCGAGCCCCCAGGACCACTGGACTGTTCCTGCACCAAAGACCCACGCTCCACTCGAATGACGGTACAGCGTCAGCGCGTGATTGACTGTGCCGCTGGCGTAGTTCGATCCGAAGTCGATCAGTTGCTGGACTCCGCTGATGGTGGTATCTGACAGCCGCATCAATCCGGCCGGCCGAGACCCGTTGTCGGCGTCCGTGTCCCACTCGTATCCAAGCGTCCCATCAGGCAGCGTGGCCGATGTACCCGGCGCGAGCGTGGCGATCGAAGTATCACGCCAGAAGCGCATCTTCCCGGCAGTCTCTGGCACATCTATCGCGTGAGTGCAGCAATTGGCCGCGAACAGCGTTCCGGTCAACGCGTTTTCTGGATTGCCTCCATTGGGCGGGGCTGAAAAACGGGGGTCACGCCAGGTGCCGGTCCACTGCGAGGACGGATCGATCTTCGCGTTGGCGTGAGTTTCCTTGTAGCTGACGAGCGTCCGATGCGTTGCCCCGCCCGGCGCGATGCTGTTTTCCCAGCGCGTTTTCCAGAAGACCTCGTTACCGCTCAAGAACGCGAGGTGTACACCTGCGTTTCGCGCGTTCTCTACCGCCGTTCGCTGACCAGCCGACCAATACTCGTCGTGGCCGACGGACAGAAACACGTTGTGCTCCAGAATCTCTGTCGGCCGCCGATCCGAGTCGATGCCGGTCGAGTAGCTGACGTCGAAACCATTGGCTTCGAGCCAGCGCACCATCGGGTACTCGGCATTGAAGACCCAATCCTCTGGCGCATATTCGCGCGTCGTGAACGGTCGGTTGTAACTGACCTTATACGCGCGGCCAGGATTCGTCCCAGGGCCACCGACGTAAAGGCTGTTGCCGCCATATCGGTTGTAGGCCTGCCAGGTAGTGTCCGAGGTCTGGAAGAGAAGGTCAGATCCACCGTTGTCATCGCGGACAACGAAGAAGATGTGGCTCGCCCCACCACTATTGAGCCGAATGACTTTCGCGAAATAGATGCCCGAGACCGAGCTCGCAGGGACCTGCCATGACGCGGACACAGCCCAGTTGCCGCAGTCGACAAGCCCTGTCGTCTCGTCTGTCAAACAATCGGGCTGCGTCTGGGGCAGAGTGGCCGAAGGGTTGACTGTCGCGATTTTCCTGGCACCGCGACCGCCGTAGTACCCCATTCGATAAATATCGAGTCGATATTCAGTGGCATCTGTGTCGATTTTGAAGCTGATGGTCTGACCGCGATTGACACTGATATCAGTCGCAAAACCTTGAATGGACTCGTCGCCGGCGCCCTGGATATCCCATTCGGAGGGGAAATTGCCAGGCAACTGGTTCTCGCACGTGATGGCGTTACCCAGTGGAGGCGCGCAAGGATCCTGGCCCTGCGCCAATGTGCCGGAACCGCCCGGCATCATCATCGCAGACCAACCGAGCACAAAAGTGGCTACCAGCGTCTTCAGTCGGAGACTGACCGAGCGTCGTGTTGTCATCACTGTATGCAGCGTTGCTTTCGAGAGGGCGTTACCTGACCGATCCACAAGACCTGACGTTTGGGAACGAGGGCGCATTGGTCCAACCTAGGCAATCCAACTGCCATCGAATTCACGAACTCCTTGATTGAGAAACGGGGGGTTTGGTTGGACGTTGAGTTAATAGACAGGTCGAAAGGCTTCCAGCGGGTGGACTTTCATCTGCTGCTAGCGCCTGGTTTCCAACTTGGACATCGGGAGGTGCACGCTCGTCCTCGTCGTCAACATGGATTCGCGAAAGCGACGGGCGACTAAAGTCTTGCTAAAAAGAGATGTCTGTTATCCACGCTCGTGAGATCGCCCCAGAGCGCGAATCTAAGTGATTGATTAGGCGTCAATTCGAACTCCTGGTGCGAACGAACGACGGCTGGCCGGCCGATTGCTGTGGTGGTGGCGTCCAAGAATTTCCGCGGGCAACAACGCGAAAGGCGCTATGAGAAACAAGCGAATCCTCATCACCGGTGGTGCAGGCCTGATCGGATCCCACATTGCTGACGAACTCGTCAAGGAGCGGCCTTCCGAGGTTGTCGTGCTCGACAACTTCGTGCGGGGGCGCCGGGAGAACCTGGCCTCGGCGGCGGCGGAGTTACCGCTGACCATCGTGGAGGGTGACATCCGCGACAAGGCGCTGGTGCGTGAAGCGATGGACGGCATCGACATCGTGTTTCACCAGGCCGCTATCCGGATCACCCAGTGCGCGGAAGTACCACGACTTGCACTCGAAGTCCTCGTTGACGGGACGTACAACGTTCTCGAATCGGCTGTCGAGGCTGGCGTCGAGAAAGTTGTTGCGGCTTCGTCGGCATCCGTGCTCGGCCTGGCCGACTGCTTTCCAACGGCAGAACGTCACCACCCTTACAACAACCGGACGATATACGGTGCGTCCAAGGCCTTCAACGAGGGGCTGTTGAGAAGCTTCGCCGAGATGTACGGGCTTCGCTACGTGGCCCTCCGCTACTTCAACGTTTACGGTCCCCGGATGGATCTGCACGGTGCCTACACCGAGGTTTTCATCCGATGGATCGAGCGCATCGCGTCGGGCGCCACGCCGGTAATATTCGGTGACGGGCTGCAGACCATGGACTTCGTGCACGTGCGTGACGTGGCACGTGCCAATGTCCTTGCAGCAAAGTCCCCGATCACTGACGAGGTGATCAATGTTGCGAGCGGAACCGAGACCA
>JALDXK010000035.1:0-19746 GCA_032155105.1 Acidobacteriota bacterium | reverse complement strand
GTGCTGTTCCAGCACCTGTTCTGGTTCTACTCGCACCCGGCGGTCTACATCATGATCCTGCCGGCGCTCGGCGTGATGAGCGAGCTCATCTCGACCTTCTCGAAGAAGATGATCTTCGGCTACAGCTTCGTGGCGTTCTCGTCGCTGGCCATCGCCATCTTCGGCTTCATCGTCTGGGCGCACCACATGTTCGTGTCGGGCATCTCGACCTACGCGGCGATGGTGTTCTCGTTCCTGAGCTTCTCGGTCGCGATCCCGTCGGCGGTGAAGGTGTTCAACTGGACGGCCACGCTCTACAAGGGCGCGATCTCGTTCGAGACGCCGATGCTCTACGCCTACGGGTTCATGGGGCTGTTCCTGATCGGCGGCCTGACCGGCCTGTTCCTCGCCACGCTCGGCATGGACATTCACCTGCACGACACCTACTTCGTGGTCGCGCACTTCCACTACATCATGGTCGGCGGCGCGATCATGGGCTACCTGGGGGGCCTGCACTACTGGTGGCCGAAGATGACGGGCCGGATGTATTCCGAGTTCTTCTCCCGCATCTCAGCGATCACGGTGTTTGTCGGCTTCAACGTCACGTTCCTGCCGCAGTTCGTGGTCGGCTACCTCGGCATGCCGCGCCGCTACCACTCCTACCCGGACGAAATGCAGGTGCTGAACGTGATGTCGTCGGCGGGCGCCACCGTGCTCGCCTTCGGCTACATCCTGCCGGTGATCTACTTCATCTATTCACTGAAGAAGGGCCCCGTCGCGGGACCCAACCCGTGGGGCGCGTCCACGCTGGAGTGGACGACGCAATCGCCGCCGCTCACCGAGAACTTCACCGAGGTTCCGATCGTGACCAGCGAACCCTACGAGTACGAGCATGTCGTCGCGAAGGAGAAGCACCTTGTCTAACGCGGTTGCGCACGCGGACCAGCACGGTCACGCGGACGCCCATCACGCGCATCACCCGGCGCTGCAGCACCACTTCGACACGATGGGGCAGCAGAAGGAAGCTGCCGTCATCGGGATGTGGCTGGTCCTGCTGACGGAAATCCTGTTCTTCGGCGGGCTGTTCGTCGCCTACATGATTTACCGCATCTGGTACTTCGACGCGTTCGCGGAAGCGAGCCGCTCGCTCGACCTGTTCTGGGGCGGCCTCAACACCGCGGTGCTGATCGGCAGCTCGCTGACCATGGCGCTGGCCGTGCGGTGCGCGCAGACCAACAGCCGGAAGTGGACGGTCAACTGGCTGATCCTCACGATGATCCTCGGCTGCGTGTTCCTTGGCGTCAAGGTGATCGAGTATTCGGACAAGTTCGAGCACCATCATGTGCCCGGTGCCAGCTACGTGTGGGCGGCGGAGCACGTGACGCCCGTTGCTGGTGAGGCCGCGGCGGCGGAGACGCACCGCGAGCTGAGTCTCTCGCCCCAGCAGCTGCAGCAGACGACGCAGATCTATTTCAGCCTCTACTTCACGATGACCGGCCTGCACGCGCTGCACATGATCATCGGCGTGGGCTTGATGCTGGTGATCACGTGGATGGCCTGGAAGGGCAGGTTCGACGCGCATTACTACACGCCGGTCGAGATGGCGGGTCTCTACTGGCACTTCGTCGACATTGTCTGGATTTTCCTGTTCCCGCTCCTGTACCTCGTGGAGAGGCCGTAATGTCGGGTCACGTTTCGCCGGTCAGCATGTATCTCACGATCTTCGGCGCGCTCATGGTCCTCACCGGCGTGACCGTGGGCGCCGCCTACGTCAACCTCGGCGCGTTCAACTTCGCGGTCGCGATGCTGATCGCCGGCTTCAAGGCGTCGCTCGTGGTGTGGTACTTCATGCACGTGAAGGACCAGAGCCACCTCACGAAGCTCACCCTGGCCACGGGCCTGTTCTTCCTCGCGATCCTGCTCGGGATGTCGCTGATCGACTACACGTCGCGCAACTTCCAGGGTCTGCCGATCCCGGTGAATCCGGACGCGACAATTGAGGCGGCGCCCCACTAGAGCAGTCAGCAGTCGGGAGTCGACAGTTAAGAGTTAGTCGACAGTTAACAGTTGGACGAGTTAGACGCGCGCGAAGATGTGCAGGCCGTCGATCTGAATCGCCTTCGCGCCAACTTCCGCCAGCGCGTGCATCAACGGCCGGTGGTTCTGCTCCGGCACATTGAGGAATGCAACGGCGTGCGTGGCCTTGGCGAACATCCGCGCGACCAGGCCGCGCGTGTAACCGGGGTCGGACCGGCCTGAGAGCGATCGGCACAGCACCACGTCCCACGGCAGCGCGGGATCGAGCGCCGACGCCATGCCCACCGCAAACAACCCATCCGGCATCGCATCGATCGCGTCTTCGATCATCGCGGGATCGCCGTCGATGCCGCCGACGATGTAGCCGTTCTGGTGGAAGGGATAGAGCAGCGCGCCGTCGCCGCAGTCGACTTCGAAGACGCGCGTGCCGGGACCGATATCCAGGGTTTCAGCGACGTGCTCGGCTAATCCAGGAAGATCCAACCAGCCTCCGCCAGGCTACGGCTCGGCAACCTACTTCTTGTCGAAGGCCGTGATGTCGATCGTCGTCGTATCGATCTGGATCTTCCCGAGCTTGGTTCCCTCGGGAACGCGATACGCGAAGCCGCAGGCATACTCCGGCGTCGCGCCCGGATCGATGAACGACATGGCGGTGTTGAAGGTCTTGCCACTTGCGTCGAGGAGCACGGGCTTCTTGACGATCGTTTCCTTGAAGGCCGGCGTCACCTTGAAGGCGAGATTGACGATGGCGAATTCCTCGCCCGGCTTGGTGAGGCCGCGAATGCTGTTGGCGCCCGGCGGGCAGTCCTTCAGCCCGACGGTCGAGGAGCGCTCGATGCCCGTGACCGTGATCTCGAGACCTTTGTAGTTCGCGGGTTTGCCTTGACCGAGGACCGGGGCTGCCAACAGCAGCCCCAGGCCCGCAATCCAGGCTTTAGAGAGGCGCATCCGGGTTCGAGATCGTGCGCCACATGTGTGCGCTCGGGCTATTGTCGTTGCCAAGGCCTTCCTTGGGTTGCTTGAAGTGGCGGCCGATGATGTCCGTGAACGGCTCGAGCGACACCTTGGCGTTGGCGTCGAACGCGTAGAGATCGTTCACCGTGACGAGCCGCGGCTCCATATACCACTTGTGATTGCGGACCATCTTGTAGGTGGACGCGATGTGCTCGGGCGGCGTGTAGTCGTGGCCGAAGATGCGCAGGTACTGATCGGGATACTCGTAGCCGGCGTCCGAGTCCGGATAGAAGCGGAGTGCCTGGTGATACTTGATCGCGAACGTCGACTTCTCGGGGATGTAGGGCTCGAACAACTGCGCCCCCCACCAGCCGTGGTCGACCTTGATCATCGACTGCACCACGTCGTGCAGGAGGCAGGCGAGCACGACCTCTTCGGACATGCCGGTCTTCAGTGCGCGCGTCGCGCTCTGCAGCACGTGGTTGGCAGGCGCGAAGCGGAGCTCGAAGAAATCCTTGAGCGTGGCGTTCTTCGGCAACGGCGGCAGCTTTTTCATCATGCCGCCGCGCGTGTTGACGAACAGGTTGCCCACGCCGCGACGATAGCTGCGCGTCTCGATCTGCGCATCGAGCTCGGCGACGCTGGGAAACTTCGGCGCGGCTGCGCCCTGCTGGCCGACGGCTTCGTCGAGTCGTTCCTCCATCCAGTGTTCCAGCGCCTCGGCCTTCGCTTCGTGATCCATCATGCTGACGGCCGCGGTGCCGCCAAGGCTGGCGATGAAGGCTCTGCGATCGACTTCCATGGGTCCCCCTAGCTTGGTCCCGCTACTGCGGGATCTTGCAGAAAATAGCCCTTTGCCGGCGGCTATTCAACCTATTTGATCCCTTGCGCCCGGAGGTCGCCCAGCCACTTCTGGGCAAAGGCCCTGGCGGCGTCGGTGGCCGGTTTTCCGGCCCGAAAACACATTTTCCATTCCTTCGGCTTCGCCTCCAGCGCGGCGTCGGCGAACACCTTCTTGCCGTCCTTGTCGACGAGCTTGGCTGCGTGGTCGACATCAGCCGAGACGTCGAGGAAGCGCTGGAGGCGGTTGGCCACCAGGACGCGATGGTCGGAGGGCCACACCGCGTCGAGGTCTTTCATCGCCTGTTCGCGCTCAGTCACCATCGCGCCATGTTGTTCGCGAAGGGCCTTGTCTAGCTCGGCGCGGCGCGGGCCGCTTTCCATCTCGGTCAGCTGGGCGCGCATGTCCTTCCAGCTCGCTTCAAGGGTGGCCCGCTGCTCGGGCGTGATCTGATCGAACAGCTTCCGCATCTGCGTGACTTGCTCTTCGAACCCGGCACGCTGCTTGGCGAGCACGTCGTCGGCAGTCGGCACGGGCGGGAGAGGATCGGGGCCATTGGCCTCGCGGTGGTCGGCGTAACGGCTCTTGAACTCGGCGGTCTCCACGAAGGTGCGCGCCAGGTTGAGGGTGAAGTTGACCATCGCCACGCGGGCCGTTGACGAAGCGGCCTTGAACACCTCGCGCTCGCCCGCGAGGGAAATGGTGTCGGTGAGAAACGAGTCGAAGACCGCCTCCCGCGCCCGGCCGGCTGTGACACCAAGACTCGCGAGGTGCTCCTGTGCCGCTGCGGCGGCAGTGATGATGATTACGCTAAATAACGTAGTGATTACGTCGAATCGCATAGTGGGAAGCATACTTCCTGATTGCTGATTGCTGATTGCTGATTGCTACTCAACCCGCGTCGCCGCAATCGGATCGACGCGCATAGCGCGCCAGGCGGGGAGCACACTGCCTGCGAGCGTCATCACCATGGCCAGGGCGATGGCGGCGCCGAATACTTGCGGGTTCGCTGGGTCGACGCCGAACAACAGCGACTGCATCGAGCGGCCGGCGGCGTAGGCGAGCGCGGCGCCGAAGGTGACGCCAATCGTCGCTAGCACCGCGCTGCGGCCGATCACCATCGTGATGATGTCGCGTGCCTTGGCGCCGAGCGCCATGCGCACACCGATCTCGCGCGACCGCGAGGCCACGGTGACGCCCAAACCACGAAACCACTAACGAGGTCCGTTTTCGAGACGGCTGGAGTTATCCACTTACTGCCACGGGCCGACGCCCATGTGACCGCGCACGCCTTCGGGCCTTCCCCATGACCTCAATGGTGATCAGCTCAGTTCACCGAGAACCGCATCGTCCTGTTGGTAGCCCGCAATCACGGTCTTCGCGTTTGTGGCGTTCTCTGTTGGCATTACCGTCGCGAAGCGCGATCAACTCCTCGTGACGCTTCCTGAGCGTCTTCAACCACGCCAGGCCTTCGTTCAATGTGATCTCCGCCATCTCGACTCTCCCGAGACGACGATGCCGTCGTCAATTCACGTCGATCAAGAAAGAAGATCGTGCCAGCGAGTTAGCAGATTTTGCGATCCTCGTTCAAGGTCCAAAGGTTCATTCAGGGCCGAGGGTCCAGGGTTCAAGTTTTCAACTTAAGCTAAAGGCGCCAATGAGGGCTCGGCTCCTGGCGGCGGCGATTCTCGTCTTGGCGGCGGCCCGCGTCTTGCCGGCGCAGACGGCCGAGCCGCGCCTCGATGCCTACGAGGACGCGGTCAGGGCGTACCTGTCGGGCGGGGACTTGACCTAGGCGATTGTTCCGCTGCAGGCCTTCACGAGCAAGCACTTCGACGCCGCTATCAACAAGATCATCCGCGGCAAGGACCGCGCACACATCGAAGCGGCGGCTGTCTTCCAACTGGAAGTCGGGATTGGCGTGATCGGATTGGCGCCGGCTGTAGCATCGGGACACTTCGCGCTCGGCAGGACCCTGCTCGAGGCGGCTCGCCGATCGGGCGTGCTGATTCACGTGGTCGAACTGTTCACCTTCGACCTGGCGCGCGCCGGCGGCGGCCGTCGATGGTCTGCCGAATCCTCCCGCGATCTGCGAGAGCTTTTCGGGCGCGTCTTGAACGAACTCCGCGCGCGCTACTTGTTGACCTATTACCCCAGCGGGGTCACACGGGCCGGGTGGCACGACGTCAAGGTGTCGGTGAAGAACGCGCGCGGCGACGTCACCGCGCGCCCGGGCTACTTCATCCCGCCGCCTTGATGGTATCGACCAGGTCAGGTCCCCCTTATCGCCCTGGTCGCGATTGGACGGTGACCCGATGACCACGGATCTTCGTCTGCTTCAGGGCCGCGATGACCTGGTCGGCGATCTCTTCCGGAATCTCGGCCAGCGAATAGTCATCATGAATCTTGATCGCGCCGATCAGCGATGAGGAGATACCCGCCTCTCCGGCGATCGCGCCCACGAGATCGGCCGGCCGGACGCCCTCTTCCTTGCCCACACCGACGCGAAGCAGGCGCACGGCGCCGCTCGGTTCGGGAACCGCCGCATCCGCCGGTGGCGCACTGGCGCGTTCTGATCCTTCGGTCGCCATGGCAATCGCCGCAGCCGCCACATCGATCACGTCCAGCTCGTCGGCGAGCGATTCGATCAGGCGCCGGGCCTCGTCGAGGCCGCCTTGCGCCACGCGGCTCCGCAGCGACTCCTTCACCGCCTCCAGGCGCCGCTTCCTGAGGTCCGACTCGCTCGGGAGGCGGCCGATCTCGATCTTCTGCTTGGTCAGGCGCTCCACGTATTGCAGGAACCGCTGCTCGCGCGGTTCGGCGAGCGTGATCGCCACGCCCTCGCGCCCGATCCGGCCGGTGCGGCCGATCCGATGGATGTAGACCTCCGGCGCCGACGGCAGATCGAAGTTGATCACGTGCGAGACATGGTCGATGTCGAGACCGCGAGCCGCGACGTCCGTGGCCACGAGAATCTCCACCTTCTCTCCGCGAAACATCTGCATCACGCGATCGCGCTGTTTCTGGACCATGCCGCCATGGAGGGCCTGCGAGACGAAGCCGTGCGCGTTGAGCGTGTCGGTCAGTTCATCGACCTCGATGCGCGTCCGGCAGAACACGATCGCCGACTTGGCACTTTCGAAATCCAGGATCCGGCCGAGCGCGTCGATCTTCTGGCGGCGCCCGACGATGTAGGCGACCTGCCGCACGCGGGGCACCTTACCGGGCGCACGCTTCTCCTGCGCGATCTGGACCCTGGAGGGGCTCTTCAGGTGGCGGCCGGCGATGCCGAGAATCCGCGGCGCAAAGGTAGCCGCAAACAGCGACGTCTGCCGGGTCTTCGGTGTTTGCGTGATGATCGCGTCGATGTCCTCAGCGAAACCCATATCGAGCATCTCATCGGCTTCGTCGAGCACGAGCACTTCAACCAGCGACAGATCCAACGTGGTCCGGCGCAGGTGATCGAGCGCCCGTCCGGGAGTGGCCACAATCACCTCGGCGCCGCGGCGAAGCGCGCGGATCTGGTGATCCATCGGCGCACCGCCGTAGAGCGGCACCACGGTGAGGTTCGAGCCCTTCGCGTACTTGTGGAGCGCCTCGGCGACCTGCATCGCCAGCTCGCGGGTCGGGACCAGCACGAGCGCGCGCGGCCGGCCACGCTGCGCCTTTCCCTGGATCAGTCGATCGAGCAACGGCAACGCGAACGCGGCGGTCTTGCCCGTGCCGGTGCCGGCCTGGCCGAGCATATCGCCGCCGGCGAGCAACACCGGGATCGCCTCGCGTTGAATTGGCGTGGGTTCTTCGTAGCCGAGCGCGGCGACGGCGCTGACGAGTGTTTTCGACAGGCCGAGCGAGGCAAAGCCAGTGGATTCAGAGGAATCGGTGTTCTTCACCCATCCATCTTAGCGGTCTACTCATTGCTCAGATGATCGAATCGGCTAGAGTTAACGCCGTATTCCATGCGAATCGTCATTGTCGGCGGAGGACAGATCGGCTCGTCTCTCGCCCGGGCGCTGGCGCCCGATCACGAAGTCGTCGTCATCGACCACGACCGGGCCGTCGCCGACGTCTTCACCAACATCGACGCCGAATTCATCATCGGCAGCGGCACGAGCGAGGACGTGCTCGAGCGCGCGGGGATCAAGCGGGCGCAGTTCTTCGTCGCCACGACGCCGCTCGACGAAGTCAACATCGTTGCCTGTGCAATTGCGAACCGTCTCGCCGACCCGGAGACCATTTGCCTGGTGTCGCGCGCGGACTTCATTCCCGACTTGGCACAGCTCCAGGGGCTTCAACAATTCGGCATCGACCGCGTCCTGTGGCCCGAGGCGCAGCTGGCCGCCGACATCCAGGGCGTGGTCACCGCGCCCGGGGCGATCGACGCCGAAGTATTTGCCGGCGGCAAGATCCGCCTGCTCGAGTACCGCCTCGAACCGGCGTCGAGCCTGACCGAGGTGCCGCTCGGCCAGCTGCACCTGCCGCGGGGCTCGCTGATCGTCGCGGTGAAGCGCGGCGGCAAGCTGTTCGTGCCGCGCGGCAACACCCAGCTGATGGCGGGCGACAAGATCATCCTGATGGGCACGCCCGACGCGATGCAGCAGGTCGAGAGCATGGTGAACCCCTCGCGCGCCGGCGGTCGCATCCACGTGACCATCATCGGCGGCGGCGACGTCGGCTTGCAGCTCGCCGAGCGGCTCGAGCACTCGAGCAATTGCGAGGTGCGCATCATGGAGCGCGACCCGGCCCGGGGCGAGATGCTGGCGGCGCGGCTGTCACGGACGCTGGTGCTCAGCGGCGACGGCACCGACCTCGAATTCCTCGAGAGCGAGAACGTCGGGCGCAGCGACGTGCTGGTGTGCGTGATCGACAACGACGAGCGCAACCTGCTGTCGTCGCTGCTCGGCCGGCAGCTCGGCGTGCCGAAGATCGTGACCCGCGTGAGCCGGCCCACCAACCTGCGCCTGTTCGAGCGCGTCGGCATCGACGTGGCGCTGTCGGCGCGCGGCGCCGCGGTGGCGTCGATCCTCCACCAGATCACCGGCGGCACGTCGAGCCTGCTGGCCGTGGTCGAACACGGCGAGGCCCGCGTCCTCGAGCTGATCGTCCCACCGCATTTCGAGCCGAAGCCGCTCAAGAGCATCGGCGCCCCGGGCGATGTGATCGTCGGCGCGATCCTGCGGGGCGTGGACGTCATCATCCCGCGTGGCGACGACCGCATCGGGCCCGGCGATCGCATCCTGATCTTCTCCACGCAGGAAGCGGAAGAGCGGGTGCAGGCGTATTTCCTTGGAACGGGCACCTGAGTGCGCCTCTCGCTAGTCGTCCACGTCACCGGCCTCGTGGTCCGCGTGTTCGGACTGATGTTCCTGGCGCCGCTCGCGGTGTGCCTGCTCTACGGCGAGTACCGCGACGCGATCGGGTTCGCCGTGGCCACGGTGCTGACGTCGGCAGCCGGTCACCTGATGCGACAGGCCGGCGGCCGCGCCGCCGAGGACGCCATCGAAGGCATGCGGCGCGTCGAAGGCCTGGCAATCGTGTCGGGCGCGTGGCTGATCATCGCGTGGTTCGCAGGCCTGCCCTACCTGTGGAACGGCTTCGGCCAAGTCGATGCGCTGTTCGAATCGATGTCGGGGCTGACCACCACGGGCGCCACGGTGTTCCGCGACTTCTCGCTGTATGGCCGCGGCATCTTCTTCTGGCGCAGCCTCACCAACTGGCTCGGCGGCATGGGCGTGATCGCGCTGTTCGTTGCGATTCTGCCCCGCCTTGCCATCGGCGGCCGCGAGATCTTCTTCGCCGAAGCATCGGGGCCCGATGACGAGAAGGTCGCGCCGCAGATCCGCAAGACCGCGGCGCTGCTGTGGCGGCTCTACGCGGCGCTGACGGTGCTGGAGGTGCTCGCGCTGGTAGCGGTCGGCATGCCGCTGTTCGATTCGATCTGCAACACCTTCGGTACGATCGCGGCGGCGGGGTTTTCGCCGCACCCGCTGTCGATCGCCGGCTACCAGAACCCGGCGGCCGAGTGGGTGATCATCGTGTTCATGTTCCTCGCCGGCGCCAACTTCGCGCTGCAGTACCGCGCGCTGGCGACGAAGAATCTCCGGCTCTTCGCCGACGACGAAGAGTTGCGTGCCTACGCCGGCGTGGTGCTGGTGGCGACGGCCATGGTGGTGTTTGCCCTCTGGGGATCCGCGTCAACCGGCCACACCGTCCGCACGGCGTTGTTCCAGGTGCTGTCGATCACCACCACCACCGGCTTCGTGAGCGAAGACTTCAACCTCTGGAACGACCAGGCCAAGGTGGTGCTGCTCGGCCTGATGTTCATCGGCGGCTGCGCCGGATCTGCCGCCGGCGGCCCGAAGCTGGTACGGCACGTGCTGCTCGCGAAGTTCACGCTGCAGGAACTGCGCCGCACGCTGCACCCGCGCGCCGTGCTGCCGGTGAAGCTGGGCGGCCGCGTGGTGCCCGCTTCGATCCTCCAGGGCGTGATCGTGTTCTTCCTGTTCTACATGCTCACGTTCGCGCTGTGTTCGGCGATTGTCATCCTGTTCGGCGCCGACTTCGTGACCGGCATCTCCGCCACCGCGGCGGCGATCGGCAACGTCGGCCCAGGCTTCAACCAGGTGGGCCCGATGGCCAACTACGCCGATCTCCATCCGATCAGCCGCTTCGTGCTGACCTTGGCGATGTGGATCGGGCGCCTCGAAGTGATCACGGTTCTCGTCATCCTGCGAGCGGAGGCGTGGCGATCGGCCACTTGGAAAAGTGAACCTGCTTCACTTTCCGGACGCTAAGGGCACGGATTTACGAGATTCGTAAGCGATTCTGGAAAGTGAAGCAGGTTCCCTTTTCAGTCGACTCTGAGAGCCACCATGGGATCGACGCGCGTGGCGCGGCGGGCGGGTAGATACGCGGCGGCAGCGGCAACGAGCGCGAACATCACGGCGACGGTGATGAACGTGCCCGGATCGCGCGGCTCCACACCAAACAACATCGATTGCAGGTAGCGCGCGCTCGCAAATGCGCCGATCAGGCCGGCGACGATGCCGATCGCGGCCAGCATGATGCCGCGGCGCATCACGAACGCCATCACCTGCGATCGCTCGGCGCCGAGCGCCATGCGAATGCCGATCTCCTGCGTGCGCTGCACCACCGAATAGGCCAGCACTCCGTAGATGCCGATGGCGGCGAGCACCCCGGCGACGATGGCAAAGATGCCGAGCAACACCGCGTAGAAGCGTTGCCGTGCCGTCGAATAGCCAACCATCTGCTCCATTGGATGGATCGCGTCGATGGTGGCGTTGGCGTCGGTCTTCTGGACCACCGTGCGCACGGCCGGAATGGCGGACGTAGGATTGCCGCGCGTGCGGACGCCAAACGACAGGAAGCCGAACGAGATCTGCTCGAGCCGCTGCTTCGGCGCCCCCAGTTGCTGCTGCACCGCCATCACCTGCCGGTAGTCCATAAAGATCTCGGCGTAGGGCGGCGATGCCACGCGGCCTTGCCGGATGTCTTCGACGACGCCGACGACCTGGACCGGCAGTTCAATCGTGCCTGGACGCCACACCATGGTCTGGCCGACGGGGTTGGCATCGCTGAAATAGCGGTGCGCGACGGTTCTATTCACCATCACCGCGACCGGCGCCGACGCATCGTCCCGCCCATCGAGATAGCGTCCGCTCACCAGCGGCACTCCCATCGCCTGGAGGTATCCGTGACTGAGCGATTTGAGCCGCGGCTTGGCCAGCTCCGACTGCATCTCCTCGAGCGTGCGTCCTGGAGGCCTGAACGTGCCGACCGTATCCTCGACGCCGAGCAGGATTCCTGCATACGCGAAGCCGGCGTGTTCGATGCCCGGAACCGCCCTGAGCGCACCGAGCAGCGATTCAATAGTGGCCGCCTTGCGCTCGGTTGCGTATTCGGGCGGCAGCACGAGCTGGAACGCGAGCGCGCGCGCAGGGTCGTAGCCCTTTTCCACTCTCGACAGGTTCACGAAGCTGTTGACGAGCAGACCGGCGCCGACGAGCAGCATTGTTGCAAAAACGAGTTGACTGATCACCAGTGCGGTGCGCGTGCGCGTCTCGCCGCTGCTGGAGCCGCCGCCGCGCGGGCCCATCGCCTGCAACTGGCTGACGCGCGACAGGTGCAGCGCCGGCAACACACCGAAGATGATGCTGGCCAGGATCGACAGGCCCATCGCAATCACGAAGATGCGGCCGTCGACGCCGACCTCCTGAATGCGGGGCAGCAGGTGCCCCCCAAAGCTGATGCGGAAGACGCCCTGGGCGTCGATCGTCGCCAGTCGCTTGACGACGTTGACGCCGGCGGCACCGAGGGCCGCACCAAGCGTGCCGCCGATGACGGACAGCACGAGGCATTCGGTGAGCATCTGCCGGACAAGGCGCGCGCGGCTGGCGCCAATGGCGAGCCTCACCGCCAGCTCGCGCGCGCGGGCGGTGCCGCGGGCCAGCAGCAGGTTCGCGACGTTGGCGCAGACGATCAGCAGTACCACCACCACGGCGACGAGAAAGACGCGCAGGGCCGGGCGGATCGGATTGACCATCTCCTCGATCATCGGCACCACGCTGAACCGGGGCATCGTCAGCGGCGGCTCGGTGGCCGGCCGCGCCGCCCGCACCGCGTTGCCGATCGCGTTGGCTTCTTCATTGGCCGCGGCCAGCGACACGCCGTCGCGCAGTCGCGCGCGCACGGTCACGCCAGGCGAACGTCCGTACATCCCGGGCGTGAGGGGCAGGTAGAAGTCGAAGACGAGCCCGAGCGTGTCGTACTCCTCCGGCAACACGCCGACGATCGTCAGCAGACGACGAGGTTCTCCAGCCTGGGCACCGAGGTTACTTGGCCCGCCGCCAATCGATCCGCGCAGCTCGATCACCGATCCGATCGCATCTGGCGCAGCGCGGAAATAGCGCTGCCAGGTGCCATGGCTCAAGACGATCACGTCGGGATTGCGCTCGTCGCTCGTCTGGATGACCCGGCCCAGGACCGCCCGCACCCCGAGCACCTCGAAATAGTTCGGTGAGATCGTGGCGGCGGTGAGCCGCGCCCCGCCTTCGCGCGTCGGTATCATGACCTGCGGATTGAACGTGTGCGCGGAGATCGCCGCTAACGTGGTCGAGCGCTTGCTCCACTCGAGGTACTCGTCGTAGGTGATGCCTCGCATCGTGCGAGGGTTGAGCTCAGGTTCGGTGATGCGGACCAGCCGATCGCCGCCGGGGAAGGGCAGCGGTTGGAACAGCACGGTATCGACCACGCTGTAGATGGCCGTGGTGGCGCCGATACCAATCGCCAGGGTCAGCACCGCGGCGACCGTGAATGCCGGACTGCGCCGCAGCGAGCGAAGCGCGTAGCGGACGTCGCGCTGCAGATCTTCGATCCACCGAATCGATCGCGCATCGCGCTGATGTTCCTTGGCCTGATCGACACCGCCGAACGCCTTCCGGGCCGCCAGCCGTGCCTCGTCGGATGTCATCCCCTCGGAGAGGAACCGCTCTTCGAGCAGCACGAGATGTGCGTTCATCTCGCGCGCGAGATCGTCTTCAGCGCGGTCCGGTCGAATCGCCGCACCGATCCGCAGCAGGAAGCGGCGCAGGGCCTCCATGATTACGACTCGAGGAGCAGCTTGTCGACGAGCCCGGCGAGCCGCCGCCACTTCTCAGCTTCCTTCTGTAACGCTTTTTCGCCGGCTTTGGTCAGCGTGTAGAACTTTGCCTCGCGGTTGCTCTCGGTCTGGCCCCACGATCCTTTGATCCAGCCCTTTTGCTCGAGCCGGACCAGCGCGGGATAGAGCGTGCCCTGGTTCAGCGACAGCGGGTGATCCGATACCTGCGCCAGCCGCGCCGCCAGGCCATACGCATGCTGCGGCCCCATCGTCGCCAACGCGCGCAGGATGATCAGATCGAGGGTGCCCTGGAGGAGCTCGACGCGTTCACTGGCCATACGAGTGGGACACTGACACGGCTCCACTTGGATGTCAAGTGAACGGCACGTGGTCAGTGACGTAGGGGCGGGACTTCCCTGTCCGCCATAGCGCGACAGCGCGAAGGTGGAAGTCCCGCCCGCCAGCGATCAGGCGCCTTCGCGAACTGGTGATCGGTCGAGTTGAAAAGAGGGGATTGGCGTGATCAGCGCCGAAAATGCCGTCACACCGATCACCGCAGCGAGGATGTTGAACATCCCGGTGTAGCTGCCGGTGAGTTCGATGCACCAGGCCAGCAGCAACGGGCCGATCGCGGACGCCACCACCGTCATCGCCTGCGCCGCGCCTTGAATGCTGCCGAGGTGGCGCCGGCCGTAGACGCGGGGCCAGACGCTGAAGAACAGCACCATCACCAGGCCGCCGCCCAGGCCCATGGCGGTAGCCCACAGCATCACCTGCACGATCGAGATGACGTGTGGCAGCGCACCGAGCCCGAGCGCGAGCACCAACAGTGATACGGCCAGCAGGGTCGACAGCGACATCCGCATCGCGAGCCAGCCGCCGGCGAAATTGCCGATCAACGCGGTGAGCGCGGTGACGATCAGCGTCTGGTAGTAGACGTTCGGGCCGAAGCCGCGCTCGGCGAGGATCGATTCGTTGAACAACCCGATGCCAGACGCCACAAGACCATAGAGGGCCGCGGCAATCGAAAAGATCCAGAAGGCAGGCGTACTCAGTGCCATCTGCCACGTCGCACCTTCTTCGGGCGGGACTTCTACCTTCGCGCCAAGCGCTTCGGCGGACAAGAAAGTCCCGCCCCTACGTTCAGCGCTCACCCCATCCGGAGCGAGGCCGATTGATTCGGGACTTGGCCGAGCGAGCAGCCAGCTGAATGGCGCGAGCACCACAACGAGCGCGAGGCCGATCGACAGCCACGCCGCCCTCCAGCCCTGCGCTTGCACGATCGAGCCGACAATCGGGAATGCGATCATGAAGCCGACGCTCAGGACCACGCTGTAGATCGCCATCGCGATGTCGATCCGGCGCACGAACCACTGCCCGACCATCGCGAGGCTGATCACCGACAAGGCGCTCTGGCCAAAGCCGCGGGTCAGCGTGACCGCAATGGCGAGCGGCCAGAATCCCTGCACGCCGCTCATGAGCATGACGACCACGCCGAGCACGAGCGTCACGGCGGTGAGCACCACGCGCGTGCCCAGGCGATCGACGACGCGGCCGATGCCGATCGCGAAGAGGGATCCGATCAGGGTGGCCCACAAATTCAGCTGGGCATACTCGACCCGGCCGATCCCGAGGTCGCGAATCAGCGGCTCGGTGACGAGTCCGAGGCCCTGCGTGCGGCCGGGCAGGGTGCCGACCATGGCTGCAGCGGCCACCAGCAGCACGGTCCATCCATAGAACACGTGGCCAATTGTAGGCCGACCCGGGGCAATGACCAGGGCCACAGAAAGCACAGAATACACAGACCGACAGACTCAGGGCCACAGACGGCACAGAAAACACAGAGAATAGAGGCAGACACAAACACTCATGACCCAGTCCGACACAGGCCCGTTCTGGTCGCGGCAATCGATTGCGGTGAAACTGCCGCTCGCGTTTGCATTCGTACTGCTGATCCTCGGCGCAGCCATGGGCGTGGCGGCGTATCTCGAGGTGCGGCAGTCGGCAATCGGCATGTCGTCGGGGCGGCTGCAGGAAGCCGCCACCGAAATGGCGTCGGTGCTCACTGCTTCCGCGCGGCAGCGCGTGATGACGACACAGTTGCTGATGCAGCGGCCCGACGTGATCGCATTCATGCGGACACACGATCGCAGGCTCGAGGAACCAATCACCGCGGCGATTCGCGCGCACCTTGGCCCGGCGCTGCCCATCGCCAACGTGGAACTCTGGGACAGCACGGGTGTGCGGCTGCTGGCGGCCGGCGCGCCCTTCGATGCCCCGCGGGATTCCTCTCACGCCGCGTACATGAAGGAGCTGCAGGCGCCGACCGCGGTGGTCGGCCGGTTCCGTCTCGACGGCGACGGCCTCGTGTATCCGGTGGGCGGTCGCCTCGAGGAACACGGCATCACGCTGGGCTACGTGGTCGAGCGACGCCGCATCGCCCATCCCTCGCAGGCGCGGCAAACCTTCGAGCTGTTGTCGCGCTTCATCGGCAGCGAAGCCACCATCGTCGCCGGCAACGCCGATGGATCGGCGTGGTCGGATCTGTTGAACCCGGTGACGGGCGTGCCAATCGACCAGCAGGGCGTGCACCGGCTGCTGGACTATCAGCGGCAGGGCATGCCGCGCACGCTGGCGTGGGCGACGCCGATCGAGCTGA
This sequence comes from Acidobacteriota bacterium, assembly GCA_032155105.1. Classification (GTDB taxonomy): domain Bacteria; phylum Acidobacteriota; class Vicinamibacteria; order Vicinamibacterales; family UBA2999; genus 12-FULL-67-14b. The sequence goes on along the minus strand of JALDXK010000035.1, from coordinate 3,657 downwards.
CGCCGTGGATGGTCGCGGTGGAGTTCCCGCGCGCGGTGGTGGTGGCGCCGGCCGATCGCCTGGCGTGGCGCGTGTCGGCGATTGCGTTCACGCTGCTGCTGATGGCGGCGGTGATTGGCTGGGTGATCAGCCAGCGCATCACGCTGCCGCTACGGCGGGTGACCGAGGCCGCCGAGGAACTCGCCGAGTCGCGCCACGTGACGCGGCTCGAGACCAACCGGCACGACGAGATCGGGCGCCTCGCCGACTCGTTCAACGTCATGACCGAGCGCGTCGAAGAGGCGCGGGCCGAACTGGAGCAGCGCGTCGACGAGCGCACCGCGGAACTGCGCGCGGTGAACCGCGAGCTCGAGTCGTTCAGCTACTCGGTGTCGCACGACCTGCGCGCGCCGCTGCGGGCGATCGCCGGCTTCGTGCAGATCCTCGAGGAGGATCACGGCCGGTCGCTCGATGGGGACGGGCGCCGCGCGCTCGAGCGCGTCAAGATCAACGCCACGCGCATGGGGCAGCTGATCGACGATCTGCTGGCGTTTGCGCAGATCACCCGCGTGCCGCTGTCGCGGCAGCGCGTCGACCTGGCGCACCTCGCGCGCACCACCGCGGACGAGCTCATCGCCACCGCGACCCACGCGGTGGAGCTGGTGATCGAGCCGCTGCCGCCGTGCACCGGCGAACCGGCGCTGCTCCAGCAGGTGTTCGCGAACCTGATCGCCAACGCGATCAAGTTCACCAGCCGTACGCCGCACGCGCGGGTCACGATCGGCTCGACCACGACGGAGGGCGAGAACACTTACTTCGTCCGCGACAACGGCGCCGGCTTCGACGAGCGGTTCGCCGAGAAGCTGTTCGGCGTGTTCCAGCGCCTGCACCGTACGGCGGAGTTCGAAGGCACCGGCGTCGGCCTGGCGATCGTCCAACGCATCATCGCGCGCCACGGCGGGCGGGTGTGGGCCCAGGGCAAGGTGGACCAGGGCGCGACGTTCTTCTTCACGCTGCCGCCGGCGTCGACGACAACCGGATCGGGTAAACACCGCGTTGCCGTGCACCAGTAGTGATGGATCGAGACGTGAAGCCTTGGCGATCTATTTCCTGTTCCTGTTCTTGATCGGCGTCGCGGTGCCGTCCGCGGCTCAGGAATTGTCCTCCTCCGCCAAGGCTCCGGAGGACAGGTCCGTAGCCTTGGCGACTGAGGAGGACTGGCCGCAGTTTCGCGGCCCCGGCGGGCAGGGTCACTCACTTGAACGCCACCTGCCGCTGCAGTGGGGAGAAGGCCGGAACGTCACGTGGAAGACGCCCGTTACCGGTCTCGGCTGGTCGTCGCCGGTCGTCGCCGACGGCCGCGTGTGGATCACGACCGCTGTGGAACAGCGCGGCTTCTCGCTGCGTGCCGTGGCGTTCGATATGGCCAGCGGCAAGGAAGTGGTCAACGTCGAAGTGTTCAGGGTGCCGTCGTACCGGCGCGAGATCAATCCCAAGAACAGCTGGGCGTCGCCGACGCCGGTGATCGACAACGGCCGCATCTACGTGCACTTCGGCGCCGATGGCACAGCAGCGTTGTCGCCGACCGGCGAGATCCTGTGGAAGGCGCGGTTCGAGTACCAGTCGCAGCATGGCGCCGGCGGATCACCGATCGTCTTCGGCGATCTGCTGATCCTGAATTGCGACGGCAGCGACACGGCGTTCGTGGTCGCGCTCGACAAGCACACCGGCAAGGTGAAGTGGAAAACCAACCGCGGCTTTCCCGCCGACCAGGCCTACACGACACCGCTCGTGATCCGCGCCGCCGACCGCGATCAGTTGATCAGCGTGGGCGCGTTCCGCGCGCGCGCCTACGATCCGCTGACCGGCAAGGAGATCTGGCGCGTCCGCTACGACGAAGGGTTCTCGAACGTGCCGCGGCCGGTGTTCGCGCACGGCCTGGTCGTAATCGCCACGGGATTCCAGCAGCCCTCGCTGCTCGCGGTCCGCCCGGACGGCACCGGCGACGTTACGAAGACGCACATCGCGTGGACGTTGTCGCGCGGCGCGCCGCTCACGCCGTCGCCGCTCACGATCGGCGACGAGATGTACATCGTGAACGACGGCGGCATCGCCACGTGCCTCGACGCGAAGACCGGCGCGATCATCTGGCAGCAGCGGCTCGGCGGCACCTACTCGGCGTCGCCGGTGTTCGCCGACGGCCGCATCTACTTTCTTGCCGAGCAGGGCGTGACGACGGTCGTCGCTCCGGGGAGGGAATTCCGGCGGCTGGCCGCCAACACCCTCGACGGCGGGCTGCTGGCCTCGATGGCCGTGTCGAAGGGGTCGCTGTTCCTCCGCACCGACAGCCACCTCTATCGCATCGACGAGCCACGGCCGGGCGCGCAGCCGTAAATGGCTGCGGTGACGGCGACGTAACCTCGAACACTACGAACGGGGCTGCCATGGACTCGCGGACGACGTATACTTTCTGGCTTCGGCGGGTCGCTTTGATGATGGAGATACTTTGATGAAGACGAGACGAGTCATTTCGTCCCTGGTGATGCTGGCGCTGGTGGCCGGCACGGCGTTCGCCCAGGGCACAACCGGACAGAAGCCGTTCGAACCGCAAGTAGGTCAGGCCGGTAAGGACGTGGTGTGGGTGCCCACCCCGCAGGCCGTGGTCGACAAGATGCTCGACATGGCGAAGGTCACCCCGAATGATTTCGTGATGGACCTCGGCTCGGGCGACGGCCGCACCGTGATCACGGCCGCCAAGCGCGGCGCCAACGCGCTTGGCATCGAATACAACCCCGACATGGTGCAGTTGTCGGAGCGCAACGCCAAGGAAGCCGGCGTGTCTGACAAGGCGAAGTTCCAGAAGGCCGACCTCTTCGAGACGGATCTCTCGAAGGCGACCGTGATCACGATGTTCCTGCTGCCGTCGATCAACATGAAGCTGCGGCCGACGATTCTCGACCTCAAGCCCGGCACGCGCATCGCGTCGAACACGTTCACGATGGAAGACTGGCAGGCCGATGAAACGACGACCGTCACCGACGGCTGCTCGAGCAGCTGGTGCACGGCGCTGTTCTGGATCGTACCCGCGAAGGTGGCCGGCACGTGGAACACGCCGAACGGCGCCCTGACGCTGACCCAGAACTTCCAGATGATCACCGGCACGCTCGGCAGCCAGGCGATTCAGGGCCGGCTCCGCGGCAACGAGATCACCTTCACGGCCGGCAATACGAAGTACTCCGGCACGGTTGACGGCGACACGATGAAGATCGCGTCACCGACCGCGTTCACCGCCACCAAAAAGTCGTAGGACGTCCGGCTCTCTCTATATATCTCTTCTGTAGGTATGTCTCTTCTGTAGGTCGCTGCTCCGCAGGACTGCCGCGGTGTTGAACCGCGCAGTCCTGCGCACTTCCCGACTGAATTCTGCATTTGGGTCGAACGCCGAAACTGGCGATTTCCGGCCGAAACGTCTACAAATGTCACCGAAAGTCATATCTTCTTGCCCCATCTATGTGCCCATGAGATTGGGTGTATATTCCTCTCAGATTTAGTACGGCGTCGAGGTGTCTCTCGGCGTGCCGTGCGACGTGTTTGTTGGGGACTAGCGGAATGAAGAGCCTCGGTTCCATCTCCCTCGGCACCGCTGTTGTGTGCCTGGGTCTCGTCACAGCACTTGCG
>JALDXK010000034.1:0-19761 GCA_032155105.1 Acidobacteriota bacterium | reverse complement strand
CCCCTACGACACCCTCTGGCTACTGGCTACTTCGTACTGCTCCGTGCCCTCCGTACTTCTCCGTGTCCTCGGAGGCATTGCCTCAGAAGTTCAGCTTCGCTCCAATCCTCGCCAATCGCGGTGGGACGATGCTGAGCGGGCGGTTCCACGACGTGCCCGAGCTCCACTGCAGGTTCTGTGCGGGGTTGGAGTTGAACATGTTGTAGAGATCGAAGAACACCGAGATATCGCGCGAGCTGAAGCGGTGGGTCTTCTCGACGCGCAGGTCGGTGATCAGGATGGTGTCCTGCCGGCGCGTGCCCATCGGCTCGGCCAGGAAGCGCACGCTGCCGATGCTGAGCACAGACGAGGCGAAGGTGCGGCCGAAGGGAATGCCCTGTTGGTAGCGCACCATCGGCGAGAACGAGATGTCCCAGAACGGGGAGTTCCAGGTGCCGTTCAACTTGACGGTCTGCCGCGAGTACTCGAAGCGCCCCTTGTCGTCGGCGTTGATCTTGTCATTCGGCGTCACCGGCAACGCGTTGGCGCGAATGGAGTTGCCCTGGATCGCGGAGGCCTGATCGAAGCTCTTTGTATACCCGTACGAAGCCATCAGGCTCCAGCGGTTGCTCATGCGCTTGGTGCCCGTGATCTCGAACGTGTGGTAATCGGCTGGACCATCAACGTTGATCGTCTGGTTCACCACCGGCAGTCCGCGGAATTCCGGCGCCAGGTCGAACGCTTGCAACGGCGCGCCATCGTCGGCAGTCCCGAGGCGACCGTCCGCTCCTGGATCGGGGACCGACACGGGCACCGTGAACGCCTCGTATGGCCGCGAAATGTTGTATCGGCCGTACTGGTCGCGCTGGCCGCGCCACACGTAGCCGGCGCGCACGCCGAAGTTTGGCATCACCTCCCGTTCGAGGAAGGTTGCGAACTCCCGCGTCGAGGTGTTGTCGAGATTCGGGTCGAGCGACTCGGTCGCCGTGCCGCCGCGCGATGAGGTGAGCTGCCCTTCCTCGCCGGGCTGCCACCGGTTGTCGTTGTTGAGGTCGTTCCAGCGGTGACGCTGCCACCACGACGACGCGTTGGGGCTGATGTTGAACACGAAGTCGGCGCCGGGGTTCCACCAGTAGGTGCCGTAGTTCGCCTTGAACACAGTCTTGCCATCGCCCATCAAGTCGTATGTCATGCCGAATCGCGGCGCCGGCAGGTTCCACGCGATGTAATTGTCGACGGCCGCGAAGGTCTGCGCGGTCGGGTTGAACCGGCTCACGGGATGTCCCTGTTCGGGTGAATACGCGCGATACCGATCCAGGCGCGCGCCGAGGTTGAGCGTGAGCTTGTTGCTGACGCGCCAGGTGTCGTGGATGAACATCCCGTAGGTCCGCAGTCCGCCGATCGATTCGCCGGGCTGGAACAGGATGACGTCGGTCTTCACGTTGTTGTTCATCACGTGCAGGATGTCTTCCTCGAAGCCATCGATGAACACGTCCTTCACCGTCTCGTCGAAAATCTCGCCGCCCAGCTTGAAGTTGTGGTCGCCGCCCCAACCGTTCTTGAAGAGGCTGACGCTGCCGAGTACCTGGTTGCGCCGGCGTTCGCGCGCCCAGTTGCGGTTGCGGCCGTTGAGGATGTTGTTGCCGATGTCTTCATAGCGCAGGCCGGTGCCGTTGACGCCATTGGTCCAGTCATAGCCGTACTGCCCGGCACGAATCTCGGCGAAGGAGTTGTCGCTCAGCACGCCATTCCATTCGCCCTTGTGCACCCACGCCCAGAAGTTCTGGTTCCACGTGGTGGACTCGGTGGAGTTGATGCCGGTGTCGACGCCGAGCAGCCACGAATCGAACCGCTGCGGCTGCTTCTTCTGCGAGGGCTGCGTGTAGCCGATCAGCTTGTTGTTGTTCGAAAGGTTATAGGTCACCTTCGCGCTGTAATTGTTCAGAATCGTCGTCTGCGGCTTGACCGGGAAGTTCACATAGCTGGCCTTGATGTCCTGGTGCCGGTACGACGTGTACCACCACAGGCGATCCCTGATGATGAATCCACCGAAGCCCACGTTCGTGTCCTGATAGCTGTCGAGACGATTGACGTCCTCGGGAGCGAGATTGCCGCCGCCGGTCAGGCCGCGCGCGATCTGATCATCGTCGATGTTGAAGCCCTGCCAGCTTCCCGGCGAGTACCCGCCGAAGAAGGTGCCGCGGAACTGGTTGCCGCCCGACTTGCTGATGAACTGCGACTGCACGCCCGGCGTGGACGCCTCGGCGGAGTGTGCGGCGGTATTGATCTGCACTTCCTCCATGCCGCCGACATCGGGATAGTTGCCGAACGCGCCGGTGGCTTCGGTGGCGTTGAGGCCCTCGAAGATCACCCGCACCTGGCCCGATGTGCCGTAGACGACGAAGCCCTGCTGGGTGCCGTTGGTGCTGCCGCCCACGTCGATGCGCGCCATCTGCACCGCCGGCGAGCCGGCGAGCAGTGAGAAGTAATCGCGCGACGTCGGCAGCGCCGAGAGCTGCTTGGCGTCGAAGGTGTTGCCGATCTGTGTGACGGAGGTGTCGACCACCGGCGACTGTCCCGTCACCGTGACGGACTCTTGCAAGGAGGCGACCGTCAACGAGGCGTTCACCGTGGCGGTGAACCCGAGGCTGACCCGGATGCCTTCGTTGCGCACCGTCGAGAACCCGGCGAGTTCGAACAACACGACGTAATCGCCAGGTGTGACCGCCGTGAAGCGATACGTGCCGTCGGCATCGGTAACGGCCGTTCTCGTTCCCATCTGGGACGGACTGGTGAGGGTGACGGTGACTCCCGGCATGACCGCGTCTGAGGCGTCGGTGACCCGACCGTTGACGGCGCCGGTGCCGGCGGTAGTAGCTTGAGCAAAAGCAAGGGACGAGAAACCAAGGAGCAACGACAAGGCAAGCGCAAACGTGCGACGCATGGGTACCCTCCGGAGTGGGTTACGGCCGATGGACGAACGAATAACTGCGACGCCGCCGGTATGATCCCGCCTTCGCGCAATGCGCTTCGGAGGACAAGCTGCCGCGTATCTTGCGCCTATGTGACGAACACGTCAATACGCCATTACATAACTGTCCCGCGTGGGACTGACTCCGCCCATCAACACGCCGGTCCTGGGATGAATGACGATCGCCTTCACCGAGCCCACCCCGCGGACGTTCCTGATGTCGAGCTTGTGGCCCATTGCGGCCAGTTCATCGAGGACGTGCTTGGGCAGGGTCGCCGGCACTTGGAGTTTTCCCTCTGCGGCGTGCGGGTAATACGAGCTCTTGAAGGACGTGCTGACGACGTAGTCCTGCTCGAGCGCCTGCTGGACGTTCATCCCAAACTCGACCACGTTGAGGAAGAACTGCAGCTGGGCCTGCGGCTGGGTGTCGGCGCCGGGCGTGCCGAACACCATGTAGGGCTTGCCGTCCTTGAGCGCGAGCGCGGGATTGATGGTCTGCCGCACCCGCTTACCCGGCTTGAGCACGTTCACGTCGTCGGCGTCGAGGCCGTAGTAGGCCATGCGGTTATTGAGCACGAACCCGGCGCCGTCTACCACGTGGCCGCTGCCGAACAGGCTGAGCAGTGACGAGGTCACCGACACCATGTTGCGATCCTTGTCGATGACCGCGAGGTAGGTGGTGTGGCCGTTTTCCTCGCCGGTGACCACGGTGGAGAGATCGGCGGGCCCCTGCGATGTGGCATAGGTGGCCGCCTTCGCCTGTTGTGTGGCGGTCCCTGGGGAACGAGGATTGCCGAAGGGCGCTTCACCGTCGATGGCCTTGTCGGGATGGATCAGGCCGCGACGGATCGCCGCGTATTCCTTCGAGAGCATCTCGCGCATCGGGATGTCGGGGGTGAACTTCGGATCGGCGACGTACTTGTTGCGATCGGCGAAGGCGAGCTTGAGCGATTCGGTGACGGCGTGCAGGTACGGCGCGCTGTTGTGGCGCATGTAGCGCACGTTCATCCCCTCGAGGAGGTTGAGCGCCTGCAGCATCACGAAGCCCTGCGAGTTGGGCGGGCACTCGTAGACGTCGACGCCCTTGTAGCTGATCTTGATGGCGGGATCTTCGTTGGCCTTGATCGCGGCGAGATCCTTCTGATCGATCAGTCCGCCGTGAGCCTTCATGTAGGCGGCGAACTTCTCGGCGATCGGTCCCTGGTAGAACGCGGCGCTGCCTTTCGCGCCGATCTCGCGGAGCGTGCCGGCGAGATCTTTCTGCACCACGCGATCGCCGAAGCCGAGCGGCGTATCGCCGTGGTACCAGATCTTCTTCGCCGACGGTGAGAACTTCTTGCCGCTGTTGCGAATCGCGCCGGCGAGCGCCTCGGTCACCGGGAAGCCTTTGTCGGCAAGCTCCGCCGCCGGCGCCAGTAATTCGGCGAGCGGCTTCGTGCCGTAACTCTTCGCCGCCAGTTCCGCGCCGGCCACCGCGCCGGGTACGCTCACCGACAGGATGCCGTCACTTGGCAGGCCGCCTTTGCCCTTGTAGAAATCGACGGTGGCGGCCATAGGCGCGACGCCGGTGCCGTTGATGAACTTCACCTCGCCGGTCTTGGCGAGATAGATCAGCATGAACATGTCGCCGCCGAGGCCGGTCATCTCCGGCTCGGTGAGCCCCTGCACCGCCCACGCGGCGATCGCTGCGTCGATGGCGTTGCCGCCGGATTTCAGCACCCGCAGCCCAGCCTCCGACGCGAGGGCATGGCCCGACGCGATCATACCGGTGTCCGAGAGGACCACGGGCCGCCACGTCGACGTTTGCGCGAGTGGAGAAACGGACAGCAGCGAGACGAGGGTGACGGTCAGCAGAGAATACCGACGCATGGAGCACCTCTGGCGGGCGATATTACCCGACTTAGCGGACTGCCATGAAGCATGTAGACTCTGCGCTGCGAGGTGGCCGTGGCCAAAGTGCGCGTGGTCTTGGTAGTGGTTCTTGGCCTCATCAGTGTTCCAGCCCTACTGTTCGGCGACGACTGGCCCGAATTCCGCGGGGCGGGCCGCATGGGGGTGTGGAACGAGACGGGCATCCTCGACACATTCCCAGCCGATGGCCTGAAAGTTCGCTGGCGCACACAGATCCACGCCGGCTACGCCGGCCCTTCCGTATCGCGTGGCCGCGTCTTCATTACCGACTCACGCCGCACCCAGGGCAATCGCGCCATCGAGCGCGCGCTCGCCCTCGACGAACATACCGGCGAGATCGTGTGGACGCGGGAATGGCCAGCCGATTACACCGGTCTGCAGCTGATCTATGCCATCGGCCCACGCGCCACGCCGACCGTGGACGGCGATCGCGTCTACGTGCTCGGCGCGATGGGCACGCTGCTCGCGCTCGACGCGGCGAGCGGGCGCATCGTGTGGCAGAAGGACGCGGTGCGCGATTTCGACGCCTCGATCCCGTCGTGGGGAATGTCGGGCGCGCCGCTCGTCGACGGCGATCGGCTGATCGCGCTCATCGGCGGCGAGCCGGGCGCGAAGGTGGTGGCGTTCAACAAGCACACCGGCGAAGAGATCTGGCGCGCGCTCTCGTCGGATTGGGAGCCAGGCTACAACCAGCCGACCATCATCACGCACGCCGGCACCCGCCAACTGATCATCTGGCATCCACGCGCGATCAGCTCGCTCGATCCGGCCACCGGCAAGATCTACTGGGAAGTGCCGTCGGAAGTCGACATGGGCATGACCGTGGCGACGCCGGTGCACGCCGGCTCACATCTGCTCGTCACCTCGTTCTACAACGGCGCGCGCATGCTGCGGCTGGATGACGACACACCGGGCGCGAAGATGTTGTGGGCAGGGAAGAGCAACAGCGAGGTCGCGACAGAGGCGATCCACTCGACGATCAGCACGCCGGTGATCGACGGCGACTACATCTACGGCGTCGACAGCCATGGCGAGCTGCGCTGTCTCGAACTGGCTACCGGCAGGCGCGTGTGGGAGTCGATGGCGCTCGTCAAGGAACGCGCGCGCTGGGCCACCGCGTTTCTCGTCAAGAACGGCGATCGCTATTTCATCAACAACGATCGTGGCGAACTGGTGATCGCGACGCTGTCGCCGAAGGGCTTTCAGGAGATCAGCCGCACGCAGCTGATCGAGCCGACGCATCCATACGCGCGGCGGCGCGAGCTGGGCGCGGTGCACTGGTCGCATCCGGCGTACGCCAACAAGCACATCTTCGCGAGGAACGACAAAGAGATCGTGAAGGCCTCGCTAGCGAAGGAACCGTAGGTGCTGCGGCTGCTGATAGCGGTTGCGACTGCGGTGGTGGTCACCCAGCAGGCGGCCCTGCCGCGGGCCATCGTCGTGATCGGCGACCTGCACATGGGGGCGGGCCGGGACGCTTCCGGCAACTGGCACCCACACGAGGACTTCCGCTGGAAAGACGAGTTGATAGGGTTCTTCGACGCGTTGCTGGCGGAAGGCGGAGACGTCGACCTGGTGATCAACGGCGATCTCTTCGAGCTGCTGCAGTCAACGACGGTGCCATGCCGCAACGCCGATCTCAGGCTTGGATGCACGGCGGTAGAAGCGGCACAGCGGCTCGAGGCGGTGATCGCCGCGCATCGCGAGGAGCTCGCGGCCATCGGCAAGTTCGCGGCCGTGCGATCGAATCGTGTCCACGTCGTTCCAGGCGATCACGATGCGGCATTGCTGATGCCGGACGTGTGGCGGATCGCCGCCGCGGCATTCGCGGCGCCTGCGGATCGTGTCGCACTCGTCCGCTCGGGGGCATGGCTGTCGGGAGACGGGCGTGTGCACGTCGAGCACGGCCACCAGCTGCCGCTCAGTGCCAGTCGTTTCTCGACGTGGCCCAACGCCGCCATTGAGTCCGGCGGCCGCACGCATCTCGAGCGGCCGTGGGGCGAACAGGTGCTCGAGCCGTTTTACGATCGCACCGAAGCGCAGTATCCCATCGTCGACAACATCGCGGAAGCGGGTGTTGGCGCGAAGTTCGTTGCCGCCGTCGATCCGACAGTGGTCGATGATCCGGCCGGCGTACTACGACTGCTACTCACCAAAACCACCTGGCAGCAGTTCCGCATGGATCTCGATGATGGCGAGGTGCAGGCACCGGAATGGGACCTGGCGCGGATTCGTCGTAACCTGCCGTCCTTCATGTCCGATTCGCTGCCGCGCGACGATCCGTTCGCGCCGGTCGTCAAGCAGGCGACGGCGGCGAGCCTGTTGGCCGCGGCCGAGACGGTCAGCGATCTGCAGATCATCGCCATCTGCGATTATCGCGCCGCGATTCGCCGCGCGCGCCGGCGAATGGAACGCGTGCTCACACAGCTCGCCGGCATTGGGCCGCCCATCGCCGAATGCCCCAGGCTGCCAAGTACGATCGGGCCCGCGTTCGAATACTACTGGCGGTCGCGCGATCGCCAGGTCACGCAGCACGTGACGCGCCAGGGCCTCGACGTCATCGTCTTTGGGCACACGCACCTGATGGATCGCCCGTTCCGGCCGGCGGGCGACGATGGTCCAGTGGTGGTGACGAGCGGCGCCTGGCAGCGCACGATTCTTCCCGTTGATTTGAAGCAGATCGATGCGCCGCTCGAATCGCTGCCGGCCTGTTATGCGTTCATGCAGATGCTCGCGGTGGGCGATATCCGCGCGCCGCAGGCGCGGGCGTGGGCACGTGCCGAGTCGCAGCAGTGGGCGATGCGGAACGGCGGCTGCTGACGGTCCCGCCTATAATCGCCGCCATCTATGAACTATCCTCGCCTCGCCTTCGCCGTGATCGCCGCCACCATCGCGAACGTCGCGTATGGGTTCATCGTGTACGGCAACCTGCTGACCAGCTCGTTCCTCGCCCAGGCGGGCATCTATCGCAGCGCCGAGGCGCAGATGGCCAACATGCCGCTCGGCGCGGCGGCGCTGCTGCTCGCGATCACCGCTGCCGCGATGATCTTCGCGGCCAGTGCGTTCCGCGGCGTCGGCGGCGGACTGTGGTTTGGCCTGCTCCTCGGCGTCTTCGCGATCGGCACCAACGTGGTCGTGGATTACGCGACCATCAACATGACCGACGACCATGCCGCGCGCTTGCTGATCGCGACGCTCGGCGAGTGGCTGGTGGTGGGTGCCGTGATCGGCGCGATTTATCGGCCGCGCGGGTAGCTTTGGAGCCAGGCCGCGAAATTAGCGATTCGCTAAGTTGGGGTCAGGCTTCGCATTAGCGAATCGCCAAAAATCACAACCTGGCACCAACTTGATGAGTGCGCCTAGCGCGGCATTGGAAAGCCAGAGCGAGTAGTACCGCCAGTGCTACCAGGTCGAGCTCAGCAGGGCCAAAATGTGAAGATTCTGTGACGGACGGCGTCACAAGCTGCCCAATTGCGCGGCACACCGTCTAACCAGACAGAACATGCATCCTGCCCATCGCGCCCTGAATGGCTTCGGTCTCGGCTCGCGGCCCGGCGAAACGCGCCGCGTGACGGATCCGCGCGCGTGGTTGCGCGCGCAACTGCAGGGTGGCGCGCCGATGCTCGCGCCGCCTGCAGAGGCGACGGCCGACGCGATCGATGCCGCCATCCACGCGTTCCGATCGATCGCGCAGGGCGACGATCAACAACGCCGCGAGGCGCGCCAGCAGGCACGACGCCGATTGATCGCCATCGCCGCCGCTGAGAGCCGCGCCGCACTGATCCAACGTGCGGCCAGCGATCGCCCGTTCGTCGAGCGGCTGGTGGCGTTCTGGTCGAATCACCTGTGCGTCTCGACCGGCGCGAAGGTGCTGGTGGCGCCGCTGGCCGGCCGCTACGAGCGCGAGGCGATTCGGCCGCACGTGCTCGGCCGGTTCGCCGACATGGTGATGGCGTCGGCGAAGCATCCCGCCATGCTCGTCTACCTCGACAACCTGCAATCGATTGGCCCGAACTCGCGCGGCGCCGGCGCAGGACGCGGCCGGCAACAGCGCGGCCTCAACGAAAACTACGCGCGCGAACTGCTCGAGTTGCACACACTCGGCGTTGACGGCGGCTATGCACAGCAGGATGTGCAGGAGCTTGCCAAGATTCTCACCGGCTGGACCGCCGGGGGCCTGGTCAGGCAGCGGCCACAGCCCGGCCGCCGCGGAGCGGCGCCAGGCGATTCAACCGTGGACGTCGGATTCGCATTTGCGGAACAGCTGCACGAGCCGGGCACCAAGACGGTGCTCGGTGTGAAATACGCCGAGGCAGGCGTCGCCGAAGGCGAGCGGGCGATTCGCGATCTCTGTCGCCATCCATTCACGGCGCGCTTCGTGGCCGGTAAGCTGGTAGCGCACTTCGTCAGCGACGCGCCGCCGGCAGGCGCCGTCGATCGCATCGCGAAACTGTTCCGCGACAGCGACGGTGACCTGCGCGCCGTCTCCACCGCTCTGATCGAGCTGCCGGACGCGTGGAGCGACAGCGCCCGCAAGTTCCGCACGCCCCAGGACTGGCTGATCGCCGTGCTGCGCGCCCTCAACGCCACCGAGGTCGGCGAGAACGTGATGCCCCTGCTGCGTCAGCTGCGCCATCCGCTGTGGTCGCCGGCCGCACCGAAGGGCTTCAGCGACGCGACCACCGACTGGGCGGATCCGGATGCGCTGCTGAATCGCGCCGAGCTGGCGCGGACGATCGCGCGCCGCTTGCGCGCCGGTCGTGTCGAGCCGCGCGATCTGATCGACGTGATCGACGTGCCCTCCGGCGATCCGTTGCGCAGCTTCCTCGCCGACGGCTCGATTCCCGTCGACGAACGCCTGGCGCTCCTCGTCGCCGGCCCTGCTTTCCAATGGCGCTAAACCAGGTTACGAGGGTGACAAGGTTACATCGGTGACACACAACATGAACCGCCGCACCTTCGTTCGCAATATGTGTTTGGGTGGTCTCGCCACGTTTGGCTTGCCGGGGGTCAGCTTCGCGCAGGTCAAGCAGAGCGGCCGCTTCGTCTTCGTGCTGCTGCGCGGCGGCTTCGACGGCCTCGCCGCCGTTGTTCCCTACGGCGATCCGTCGTACCAGTCGCTCCGTCGCGGATTCGCGTTCGAAGAGTCGGATCTGTTCGCGCTCAACGATATCTTCGGGCTCGCCCCCGGCCTGGCGCCATTGCGCGAACTGTGGCAGGCGAATGAGATGGTCGCCGTGCACGCGATGGCCATTCCATACCGCACCCGCAGCCACTTCGATGGCCAGGCGATCCTCGAGACCGGCATCGATCGGCCGGCGGGCGCCGCGGATGGCTGGATGAATCGACTGCTGCAGGTCATGGATGGGAAGCGATCCGGCATCGCGTTGACCGGATCCTTCGAAGTGCAAACGTGGTCGCCCTCCCGGCTCGGCGCGGTTGACGATGCGTATCTGCAACGACTGGGGGCGTTGTATCGCACCGACAAGGCGCTGTATGGCCGGTTCGAGGCCGCGGTGCAGCAGCAGGACCTGGTCGGGGAAGAGCCGATGGCGCGCGGCGGCGCGCGTCGCGGCGGCATCACGCCGTTGCTGCAGGCCGCGGCGCGCATCCTTCGCCAGCAGGACGGGCCGAACATCGCCGCGGTGGAATTCAGCGGGTGGGACACGCATGCCAACCAGGGCCTGGCCGGCGGCGCCCTCGATCGGCTGCTCGGGCAACTTGCCGAGGGGTTGATGGCGTTTCGCACCGACATGGGGCCCGCGTGGGCGAACACCACGGTGGTGGTGATGACGGAGTTCGGCCGGACGGCGCGGCCCAACGGCACCCGCGGCACCGATCACGGCACCGCAGGGGCCGGATTCATCATGGGTCCGAAGGTTGCGCGCGCCACCGCATTCGCGGATTGGCCCGGCCTCGACGATCGGTCGCTGTTCGAGGGACGCGATCTGAAACCGACCCTCGACGTTCGCGCCGTGTTGAAGGCATCACTCGCGGGCACCTTCGACTTGTCCAAGGCGCAACTCGATCGTGTCTTTCCCAACTCGCCCGAGATCCGCGCCATGCAGGACCTGATGCGCTGACGCGCATGGAAGTGGAGCGTGAGGAGTTGGGCGGGGGAGTGGTTCCCAACCCTCCACTGTCGTCAGCGTCGACGAATCTCGTAGATGGTTCCACGATCGAGCGCGACGACGAACAGCTCACCGCGGGGACCGGTCTTGATGTCGGTGATGATGCCGAAGTCGGTGCCGAACAGCAGGCTCTCGCTTTCCGTCATCTCGTGGAAGTCCACGTTGTCGGCCACCAGGTCGTTCAGCCGTGCGTCGCTCACCGCGAGGCTGCGGCGGTTGCCCGGTGTCGGGACCGAGGGTGGGTGCATCCGCGCATTGCGCCTGCTCCGGCCGGAATGGGTTCTCATCCTGGCCGACGTTGGCGCGGCAGGTTCAGAAGAGATACACCCCGGGGTTGCCAGGAAAATTCGGATGCATGGCAATGCCGAGCAGGCCGCGCTCCGACACACAGCCGTTGCAGTGAGCAACGCGATGCCGAATGTGGTGATGGTGAGTTGAAGGTGAACGCCGGTGAAGTGCCTGATTGCGATACTCATGCGCCCCCGCTAAGAGATCACGTCGTGATCGTCGTGTCAGCACCCCGGCGCAGAGGTATCGGCGCACAGGTGTGCAAACCTCGTTCCGAAGATGACGTCGAGCTGGGAACGGTTGGGGTCCGAGTGTTGCTAGCGACGGGCGGCGCGCATCAACAGGTGCTCGGGCCTGAGCGTGATGCGGGGCTTGGGTTGAGGCGCCATCACGGCCGTAAAGCGCCATCGCTGCGCAATGGTCGCGAGCAGGAGAATCGCTTCCGTCCACGCGAACGATTCGCCGATGCAGACGCGGTTGCCGCCACCGAAGGGGAAATAGCTGAACTTCGGACGCGTCCGGCTCACAGACGAGAGCCAGCGCTCCGGCGTGAACGACTCGGGCGAGTCCCACCAGCGAGCATCACGATGGACCACCCATTGGCTGGTGAGCACCAGTGAGTCCTTCGGGATGTCGTATCCGCCAAGCGAATGCGTTTCCAGCGCCCGGCGCCCCATCGTCCAGGCGGGCGGGTAGAGGCGCATCGATTCCGCGATCACCGCGCGGGCGTATTCGAGCTGCGGCACGTCGTCGACCGAGGGTACGCGGCGGCCGATCACGCGCGTAATCTCCTCGATCAATGTCGCTTCCACCGTCGGTGCCGCTGCCAGCAGGTGCCACGTCCACGCCATCGCATTCGCAGTGGTCTCGTGGCCGGCGAGGAAGATCGTCATCGCCTCGTCGCGAATTTGCAGATCGGTCATGCCCGGTTCGGTGGGGTTCTCCGGATCACGCGCGGCCAGCAGCATCGACACCAGATCAGCGGTGTGATCCACCGAAGCGCCTGGGGCGAAGGCGGACCGCTCAGACTCGGCGCGTCGCTGCGCGATCACCCGCAGAATGATGCGATCCAACCGCGCCCGCGCCTTGCGCACCTTGACCCATGGGCCGAACGGGACTTTCTCGAACATCTCGATGCCCGGCAGCATCGCGTAGGCAAAGGTGTCGACCGCGTCGGTGAGCGCCTCGCGGACTTCGGCGGCGTCGCCCTGCACGTCGGCCGCGAACAGGGTCTCGCCGACGATCGCGAGCGTCAGCGCGCCCATCTGCGTGGTGACATCGATCGTGGCGCCATCGCTCATCGCGTCGCGCCAGCGCACCGCGTGCGTGACCATGGCCTCCGCCAACCGCTGCACCTGCTGGCGATGGAACAGCGGCTGGATGGTGCGCCGCTGGCGCAGGTGCATCTGGCCTTCCGAAGTCAGCAGCCCTTCGCCAAGCAGCTTCTTCGCGCGTTGCAGCGCGATGCCTTTCATGAACTTCTTCGACGAGGTGACGAGCACGTCCTCGATCAGATCGGGATGGTTGACGAGGTATACCGGCTGGTTGCCGAATGCAAACTTCACGACGTCGCCGTAGGTCCGCGCCAGCCTGGTGACGAAGCCGAGCGGATCACGGCGGAAGGCGAGGAAGTTGCCGACCGCCGGAAGCGGCCGCGGACCAGGCGGCACCATGCGATCAGCGGCGAAGGTCACGGCCATGATGCGGAGCCCTCGCGGCTAAGCGTATCCTACGGCGTGCGAAAACTCGATGTCTTCAATCACGTCTACCCGAAACCGTACTTCGACCTGATGATGCGCGTGGCGCCCGCGTTCAAGGACATCGGCAAGCGGATGCGCAACATCCCGATGCTGGTCGACCTCGACGAGCGGTTCCGCGTGATGGATCGCTTCGACGATTACCAGCAGATCCTGTCGATCGCGACGCCGCCGATCGAGGTGTTCTCCTCCGGCGCCGACAGCGTTGACCTCGCCCGTGCCGCCAACGACGGCATGGCGGAGCTCGTGGGGAAGTATCCGGATCGCTTTCCGGGTTTCGTGGCGTCGCTGCCGCTCGGCGACGCCGATGCGGCGATGCGCGAGACCGAACGCGCCGTCGGCGATCTCGGCGCGCGCGGCATCCAGGTGTTCTCGAACATCAACGGCAAGCCGCTCGACCGGCCCGAATACCTGGCCCTGTTCGATCGCATGGCGGCGTTCGACCTGCCGGTATGGCTGCATCCGTTCCGCGGTGCCGACGTCACCGACTATGCAACCGAGTCGAAGTCACTCCTTGAGATCTGGTGGACCTTCGGCTGGCCGTACGAGACCAGCGTGGCCATGTCGCGGCTGGTGTTCTCGGGAATCTTCGATCGCCATCCCAGCTTGAAGATCATCACGCATCACCTCGGCGCGATGGCACCGTACTTTGCGGGCCGCGTCGGCCCCGGGTGGGATCAACTCGGCAGCCGTACGTCCGATGAAGACTACGGCGCGGTGCTGAAGCGGTTGAAGAGGCGTCCGATCGACTACTTCAAGATGTTCTACGCCGACACCGCGCTCTTTGGCGCATACGACGCCACGGTGTGCGGGTTGAGCTTCTTCGGCGCCGAACGCGTGGTGTTCGCCTCCGACGCGCCGTTCGATCCGGAGAAGGGACCGATGTACATCCGCGAGACGATCGCGATTCTCGATCGCCTGCCGATCCCCGACGCCGATCGCGAGCGAATTTACTGGCGAAACGCGGTTGACTTGCTTAAGCTCGCCGCAACGTAAATCACCAGAGCACGACATCGCAAGATCACGAGATGCACGAGGCTGACTATGTGCGATCAGGACCATTACGAAGATGATGTGAAGGAGTATGCGGCGCGCGGCTCGGTGTCGCGGCGCCAGTTCGGCGCGCTGTCGCTCGGCGCCGGCATGGCATTCCTGCTACCGCAGGCGGCGAACGCGCAGGCGGTCACCGAATCGGACGTCACGATCAAGACACCCGACGGCACGGCGGACTGCTACTGGGTGCATCCGGCCAAGGGCGCGCACGCCGCCGTCCTGGTATGGCCCGACATCCTCGGACTGCGTCCCGCGTTCCGCCAGATGGGGAAGCGGCTCGCCGAGTCTGGATACTCGGTGCTGACCGTGAATCCGTTCTATCGCATGAAGCCGTCGCCGGTGGTGCCCGCCGGTGCGAGCTTCGCCGATCCGGACGTGCGCAAGATGGTGATGCCGCTCGCGCAGGGACTGAACGCGACCACGCACGTCACCGATGCGAAGGCGTTCATCACCTGGCTCGACGCGCAGCCGCAGGTCGAGAAGAAACGGAAGATCGGCACCACCGGCTACTGCATGGGCGGGCCGATCGTGATGCGGACCGCCGCGGCCGTGCCCGATCGCGTCGGCGCCGGCGCCTCGTTCCACGGTGGCGGACTGGTGACGAAGAATCCCGACAGCCCGCACCTGCTCGTGCCGCAGATGAAGGCGAGCTTCCTGTTCGCGGTGGCGGAGAACGACGATCAGCGCGAGCCCGAAGCGAAGAACGTGTTGAAGGAGACCTACGCCAAGGCGAACCTGCCCGCCGAGATCGAGGTGTATGCCGGGGCCGCGCACGGCTGGTGCCCGCCCGATTCGCAGGTCTACAACGAGAAGCAGGCTGAACGGGCGTGGAGCCGTCTGCTGGCGTTGTTTGGAAAGGCGTTGACGTAACGCGCGCGTGGGGTCAGCGCGTCGGCGACTGGAACGGCCGGCCGGCGCGCGCTTCCCGCACGCTGCGCCTTCCTCTCGCGACTGCCTTGGACATGTACAGCGCGTATATCGTCGCGACGATTATCGTCGTCACCGCGCAGTTGCTGCTGATTGCCGGTCTGTTGAAACAACGTGGGCGACTGCGCAAGGCAGAGGCCGCCATGCGGGCGAGTGAAGCATCGCTGCGCGCGAGCTATGAACGGACCCGCCTCATGGCCGGACGCCTCATCAACGCCCAGGAGGCGGCGCGCGCCGACATCGCGCGCGACTTGCATGACGACGTGTGCCAGAAGCTGGCCTACGTGTCAATCGGCGTCAACAGCCTGAGGAGCGCGACCGGCGACATCCAGGATCCGCAGACGCAGCAGGTGTTCGCGGAGCTCGATCGCGACACGCGCAGCACCGTCGAGGGCATCCGTCGCCTCTCGCATGATCTGCATCCGGCCACGCTGCGCCTGCTCGGCCTGGTGCCGGCGCTGCGTTCGCACTGCACCGAGGTTACCAAGCGCCAGGGCATCGACGTGCACTTCACGGTGTCCGAGGATGTCGGCACGGTGCCTCCCGCCGTCGGGGTGTGCTTCTTCCGCATCGCGCAGGAATCCCTGCGCAACGGTGTTGCGCATGGCGGCGCGAAGCATCTCTCCGTGGCGTTGGACCGCTCCAACGGCTGGCTCGAGATGGTGATCACCGACGATGGCACCGGCTTCGACGTGTCGGCGCTGAAGCACACGGTGAGCGGGCTCGGGCTGATCGCGATGGAGGAACGTGTCAGGCTGATCGACGGGGAAGTGATGTTCGTCAGCGAAATCGGCAGTGGCACCACCGTCTGCGTGCGCGCCCCTGCGGCTTCGCCCCCTCCGAACGGGTAATTGACACTCACCGTTCACCCCACTACTCTTGGCGCGCGGCTCCCCAGGCCCACGCCAGTCTTTCCCTCGTGTCGAGCCGATGCGAATCGGTCTTGACCGCGGTGTCGGCGCGCGTGGCAGCCGAGGAGGTCCGTTGGTCACTGCCGCGCCCGCCGTTTTCGACGGCCCGTTCAGCGATTCCGCCGCGTCGTTCGTGACCCCGCTCCGTGAGGTGCTGGTCCGTCACGGGTTTACCGGCACCGGCGTAGCCGACGCGCTCGGCACGCCGCTTCCGTTCGGCAAGTCGCACCTTCGCGACGATCTGCCGCTCTACCTGCGCCGCGTCGAAGGGGCCGCGCCCATCAACACGCTGGTCAAGCTGTTCGTGCTCGATCGCAGCGTCGATGAATCGCGCGCGCGACAGGCGTTCGCGCCGCTCGATCTCGAAGACGTGATCGCGCTGGGCCTCCTCGAACATGGTCCTCGCGGCGTGCGCGCCCGGTTGCGGCTGTCGATGCACGAGGGCCTGATCCTCGCCCACGACGCCTACGACGAAGACACCAGGACGCTGCGTGCCGATCACGTGCTCGACGTCAACCCGACGACGATGACGCTGTCGAACCTGACGGTGCGCCGGCCGGTGCAGAAGGCGCTCGAGATCGGCACCGGCTGCGGCGCGCTGGCGCTGCTGGCGTCGCGCCACGCGGCGCACGTCGTTGGCACCGACACCAACCCGCGCGCCCTGAATGTGGCTGTGTTCAATGCGGCGATCAACGGCATCACCAACGTCGAGTGGCGGCTGGGGAGCCTGTTCGAGCCGGTCGAGGGCGAACGCTTCGATCTGATCTTCTGCAATCCGCCGTACGTGATCTCACCGGACTCGCAGTTCATCTTCCGCGATGGCGGCCGCCTCGGCGACACACTGTGCGAAGAGATCATCCGCCGCGCGCCGGCATACCTCAACGACGGCGGGTTTGCGAACTTCCTGATCAACTGGGCGATTCGCGGCGACGAGGAATGGTCGGTGCCGCTGATGAAGTGGGTTGACGGCAACGGCTGCGACAGCTGGCTGCTCTGCAGCGCGGCCCAGGACCCGATGACCTACGCGGCGGTGTGGAACCGCAGCCGCGATCGCGAGAAATATGCAGCCGGCCTCGATCGCTGGGTGCGCTACTTCGAGGAACTTGGTGTCCGGATGCTCGGCCTGGGTGCGGTGGTGCTGCGCCGGCGCAGTGAGGGCACCGCGTGGGTGCGCGCCGATCACATCGCCGACAGCATCAAGGGCGCGGTCGGCCATCACATCGAGCGGTTGTTCGCAGCCGAGGATCGCCTGGCGCAGCTGCCCGACGATGCGGCGTTGCTGGCGGCGCGATTCAAAGCTGCCGGCGATCACACGTTGCAGCAGCATGTGAAGATGAGTGGCGGGCGTTACGAGATCGAATCGGCGACGGTGCGCCTGCAGGGCGGCTTGCCGCTGCAGGGCAACGTCGACGCCCACACCATCCAGCTGATCGCGCGCTCTGATGGCACGCGAAGTATCGACGAGATCGCGCGCGCGATCGCGGCCGAGGCCGGCCTCGACCCTGCCACCTTCATGCCTGCCGCCGCGGTGATCGCCCGGCGGCTGGTCGCGTCCGGATTCCTGGTGAGTTGAGATGGGCTGCGCCGTGCTCATGCGGCCCTGGTAACACCTCGTTCGCGCAACCACGGTGACGCCGCGATGCTTCCCTTCTGGTCGCGGCACTGAAAGGAGCGTTACATGACGACAGGTTCGACAGGTACCAAGCGGCGCACGCTGCTGCAGCGGGGGGCGGCCCTGCTGGCAGGCGGCGTGGCGCTTGCCGGCAGCACCAGGTTGGCGGGGGCAACGTCGCCGCCGGCCGCATCGCCGCCGCGCACGCTCACGATCTATGCGCGCTCGCGGCCCGCCGCGCACACGCACGGCGAGGGGCGGCTCACCGCGTCTGGGGATCTCTACGACGCCCCGAACGGCGAGCGCATCGGCTCGTTCTACACCAACTGCTTCTGCGCGACGTCGTTCGGCCAGCCGGCCGCGTCGGCGAGCAATCTCGAGTTCCACGTCCTGCAGTTGAAGGACGGCACGCTGTTCAGCATCGGCTCCGGGATCGACACCCCCGCCGGCCGGCCGCTGGCCATCGTTGGCGGCACCGATGCATTCGCGGGCCGCTCGGGCACCTACGTGCAGCACGCGATTGCCACAGAGCTTGGCGACGATGTGCGGCAGTTGACGATCACGTTTGCAGGTTGAGGAGGGCAGCACTCATGGCAGTGGATATGTTTCTCAAGATCGATGGGATCGACGGTGACGCGACCGCGCACAAGCACAAGGGCGAGATCGAGTTGCTCAGCTTCTCCTGGGGCATCAGCAACTCCTCGACCAGCACCGGGGGCGGCGGTGGCGCCGGCAAGGTGAACGTCCAGGATCTCTCCATCCTCAAGCAGATCGGCGCGGCCTCGCCGGAACTGATGGAGGCGTGCTGCAGCGGCAAGCACTTCCCGTCGGCGACGATCACGCTCGCCAGCCGCGAGACGCAGCTGGAGTACCTGAAGATCAAGCTGTCGGACGTACTGATCTCGAGCTACCAGACCGGCGGCAGCGGCAACACCGTGCCGGTGGACTCGGTGTCGCTCAACTTCGCGAGCGTCGATATCTCGGCCGCGAACCGGAAAGGCCAGTTCGTCTCACAGGTGTCCTGTGACTTCCACAAGTTCAGCACCAGTGGAGCGCTCCAGAACAACCACGAGTAGGGCCACCGATTGACGCCGATTGGGCGCCGATTATTTCAGCATTGATTTCCTCCCCGCCCCGGCCGCGTGCCATACGCCCACGCGCCGGGGTTTTTTTGTGACCGGGTATTGAACGGGCGTGGTGGTAGCATGCCGCAGGTGTGCCTATGAAACGACGCGACTTTATCTGGACGGTCGGGGCCGGTGCAGCGATGTGGCCGGGGATCTCGGCCGCGCAAACCGGGGCGCGCGCGACCGTGCTCTACGACGGGCGCGCGATCATCGTCGATCGCACCACCGTCGAGGGCGAGGCGCTGTGGATCCAGAAGGCAGACCTGCCTAGCATCAACGGCTTCGAGCTGAAGCCACAGGGTGCCTGCCGCGAGGAGATTTGCATCCCGATCCCGCGCCCGATGATGCGCGGCACGCAGTTCAACCTGAGCGCGTTCGCCGAGCGCATCGGCCAGCGCGCGGTGGCCGATCCGGCGATGCGGGTGTGGAGCTTCGGCGAGATTCCGGTGGTCCGCGGCGCGTTCCTCGAATCGCGCCTGGCCTCCGACTTCTCGGTGCCGGATCGCAAGGGCCGGCCCGTTCGCCTCTCGCAGTTCCGCGGCAAGAAGGCGTTGGTGGTCACCTGGGCCTCCTGGTGAGGGTGCCGACTTGATCTGCCAGGCTGGCAGACACTCTACGAAGAACTGAAGGGCAAGAACTTCGAGATCATCGCCGCCGCCCAGGATACGGGCGGCGAGGCTGCGGCCGGCAAGTGGTACGACGCTGCGAAAGCGACCTACACCATGCTGGTCGACCCGGCGCACGCGGTGAGTTCAGCGTTCCAGTTCACCAACGTGCCGACCGGTGTGTGGATCGACGAACGCGGCCGAGTGGTGCGGCCGGGCGAGCCGGCCTGGACCACGAGCCGCACCAGCACCTTCGGCGGCAAGACCCTCGTCACCGAGGGCGAGCAGTACGTCGCCGCGATTCGCGACTGGGTGGCCAACGGCGATCGCAGCGTGTATGCCTTGTCCGACGCGGCATTTGCGGAGCGCGTGAAGCCGCGCTCGCCGAACGAGATGGATGCCGACGCCCACTTCGCGATGGCGGTGTGGTTCCATCATGCGACGCAACCCGCCCTCGCGAAAAAACACTTCGAACGCGCGCAGCAGCTC
>JALDXK010000033.1:0-20112 GCA_032155105.1 Acidobacteriota bacterium | reverse complement strand
ACCTGAACCCGAACCCTGTAACCGATTGAGAACCTTGTAACCCTGTAACCTTGTAACCCTGTAACCGTGCAACCGTTGTTAGCGCTTGACGAGTTCGCGTAGTCGCGCGAGCTCGACATCCCGCTGTCTCTGCATTGCGCGATGCGCGACGAGCAGCCACGCGATGAGCGCGAAGTGTGGAATGGCCATCACGCTCAATTCGATCGGCACGGCGCCCGGGAGGAGGACCGCCAGGTAGTTGGTGACGGTCGCCAGAAAAAAAAGTGGGACGAACAACGGATGCCCGCCGACGCCCGGCACCTTGCCGAATCCCATCGCGACGCGTTCCCATGCCGGAGTGTCATGGAGCGAACGGTCAGGCTGGCCGGCCTCTTCGTAGAACACTTGCAGATAGCGGCCGATGCGCTCGGCGCCAAAGTGTAAAGGCCTTATCGCTTCGAAGGTTACGGCGATTACGAGCAGGGGAATGGCCGCGGCCACGGGGTAGGGCAACAACACGAGCACGGCCGTGAGTATGGCGGCCCACAGACTTAAGCCGATAACAAGAAGGACGGGGCGGAGCGACCCCCGGGATGCGATGGTCCTCCTAAGCACGAGGTACTCGGATCGTCCATGCCGGATCATTAGGCTTAGAAGCTTAACTCAGGACCGCTAAACCCTCTTGATTCTTGGAGATAGACTCGTTACAATCCGTATAACTTTCGAATGGCGAAGCCAACCCGCTTCACGAAAATAGCTGTGTCGGTGGCGTTCTGCGCCGCCGCGCTCGTGTCGGTGCCAGTGATGTCGTCGGCCCAGACGGCCGCGTCACCGGCAGCGAAGTCGACTGCCAAGGCGAAGACACCGGCACGCGCGACCGCCACGAAAAAGAAAGCGTACTCGTCCGCCACCGCACGGGCCCGCCGCCAGCAACTGGCGCGCGCGCGCGCCGCGGCCAGGGCGCGTGAGCTGCGCGAGCTGCAAACGCCGCGCTTCACCGTCGACGAGTTCGGCCGCGAAGTGCCGGACGTGCGCGCCGAAGCCGCCATCATCTACAATCCGGAGACGGGCGAAATCCTCTGGGAGAACCACTCGAAGGACCAGCGCTCGATCGCGAGCATCACCAAGGTGATGACCGCGCTGGTATTCCTCGAGAGCGGCGCGCCGCTGGACCAGATCGTGACGGTGCAGCGCACCGACGTGGCCCGCGCCTCCACCACGTACCTGCGCGCCGGCTATAAGGTCACCACCGAAGATCTTCTCAACCTGCTCCTCGTTGGCTCCGACAACGCCGCGGCCCGCGCCCTCGCGCGCGTCTCGCCGATGGGTTACGACGGCTTCATCGAGAGCATGAACAATCGCGCCAGGCTGATGGGCCTCGAGAGCACGACCTACTCGGACCCGTCGGGACTGCTCGCCGACAACATGTCGTCGGCCTACGACCAGGCGCGGCTGATTGCCTACGCCGCGGCCGATGAGCGCGTCGGCGCGATCATGCGCAAGTCGTCGTACACCACGAACTTCGGCAAGCGCATCATCACGGCCAACAGCACCAACCAGATCGTCCGCAGCGGCGACATCGACGTCGTCGGTGGCAAGACCGGCTTCATCAGCCGCTCCGGCTACTGCCTGGCCACGTTGCTGCGGCTGCCGCAGTCGGGGCAGCAGGTGGCCTTCGTCGTGCTCGGCGCCAAGAGCAACCAGAGCCGCTTCTGGGAAACGCGTCACCTGTTCAACTGGATGGCCACGCGGACCAAGGCGCTGCTCGAAGGCGAATTCCAACAGCAAGAAGAAAATTAAAAGTTAACGTTAAGAGTTTGAAAAATCGATTTTTAACTTTTAACTTTTAACTTTTAACTTTTCACTTTTCATTTTTAACTCTTGTTCTTCATCACCGCCGCGTCCAGCGGCAGGGTCGCAATCAAATCTACATTCGGCAATAGCGGTCGCGTGGCTTTGCGCGCGTCGAGCGCCTTGATGTAGCGGCCGCACGGCGAGCAAATCATCACGCGGTAGTGGCCGTCGGGCGTGGCCATCGACCGGATCGTCGCGCGATCGTCGTTGCCGCAGTACGGGCAGGCGATGGCACTGAACGGCCAGCGCACGTGGCAGCGCCCGCACACGAGCAGCCGCTCGCCGCTCGAGGTAATCACCGAGAATTCTGGTTCGGCCGCGCAGATCGGGCACACCCGCCGCGTCCAGCGCTCGATGCTGACGCGCTGTTGCAGCACTTCGGCCACGCGCATCAGGTAGGGCCGCGCGGCCCAGCCAAGCACTTCATCGATCATTTCGATGTCGATGGTCGGCTTCCGTTCGAACCACGCGCGCATCACGTCGGGCAGGGTCGGGCTGCGGCCCACCGAGTGGAGCGCCGCCGCGGTCGGCGCGTCGATCACCTCGTGACGCCGGAGCACGTCGGTGAGCTGCCGCACCAGCAGGCGCACGTCGTTCCAGTCGAAGGCGATCTGGGCAAACTCCAGCAGGGGCTGGCCGGTGGCCAGGCGCGCCGACAGCGTGTCGGTGGGCGTCTCGATCCACGGGGTATTGATGCGGCCCTGCACGCGGCGCACCGCCTCGATCAAGTCGACTTGCAGGCTCGCGGCGGGGGCGAGTTCAGGTTGCCGCTCGGCGAGGGCTTTCAGTTCGAGCACGTCGCGCGGCAGTACGCGGGAGCCGCTCGACGGGGGTCCAGACACGCGAGCCATCATAAGCTAGAGCGAGCATGCCGCGCAGGATAGGGAAAGCACCAAGTCCATCACCGGGTCTCCGGATACTGATGATCGCCTCCGAAGCACAGCCTTTCTCGAAGACGGGAGGCCTTGCCGATGTGGCGACCGCGCTGCCGAGGGCCCTGGGGCGCCTGGGACACGATGTGACGCTGATCACGCCGCGTTACCGTGGCGTCACCGATGGCTCGGTGGTGGCGACTCTATCGGTGGAAGTCGCTGCACATCGTTTCACCGCACGCCTGCTGGAGCCTCGCCTTCGCGCGGACGCGTCGGCGACCCACGCTGGGTCATTTCGGATTCTCCTGCTCGATTGTCCCGAGTTGTACGACCGCGACGGCATCTACTACGACGCCACCGGTGACTTTGCCGACAACCCGGTGCGCTACGCTTTCCTCGCCGCGGCCGCGGTCGATTGGGCCGCCACGCAGCCGCCGTTCGACGTCCTGCATTCGCACGACTGGCAGGGCGGGTTAGCACCGCTCTATGTGCGTACGGTGCGTACGGTGCGTACGGTGCCAACGGTGCCTACGGTCTTCACCATCCACAATCTGGCCTACCAGGGCGTCTTCGATAAGAGCTGGGTGCCGCGGCTCGGACTGGGATGGGACGGCTTCACGATGGACGGGTTCGAGTTCTTCGATCGACTGAGCTTCATGAAAGCCGGCATCAACCTGTCTGACGCGATCACCACGGTGAGCCCGACATACGCCGAGGAGATGCAGCGGCCGGAATACGGCAACGCACTCGACGGCGTGATCCGCCGGCGGCGCGACGTGCTTTACGGCATCCTGAATGGCATCGATCCCGACGAGTGGAACCCGCTCGCCGACCCACACCTGCCGGCGCCGTTCGACGCAGAAGATTTGTCTGGCAAGCAGGCGGCCAAGCGCGCGTTGCTCGAGGCGTTCGGCTTTAGCATCAGCGACGCGCTGCTGGCGCGCCCGGTGATCGGCATGGTGTCGCGTATGGTCGATCAAAAGGGCCTCGACCTGATCGCGGCAGCGGCCGGCGACCTGGCTGATCTCGACGCCACCTTCGTGATTGTCGGTACCGGCGATCCGCGTTACCAGGACATGTGGCGCACACTGGCGCGCGTCCGCCCCGACCGCATCAGCGCCTTTATCGGCTTCGACGAGCACCGCGCGCATCTCGTCGAAGGCGGCGCCGACATCTTCCTGATGCCGTCGCGATTCGAGCCGTGCGGTCTCAACCAGATGTACAGCCTGCGTTACGGCACGGTGCCCGTGGTGCGCGCCGTCGGCGGGCTGGTCGACACGGTGCGTCCCTACAATCCGCGCAACGGACAGGGCACCGGCTTCCTGTTCTCGGAGTACCACCCGCGCGCGATGATGCAGGCGCTGGGCGCGGCAATCGCGGCGTATCCCAACAAGAAAATCTGGACGCGCCTCCAGAAGAACGGCATGGGCACCGACTTCTCCTGGGACCGCTCGGCGGGTGAGTATGTCAAAATGTACACGCGCCTCAAGCCCCAGAAGGCGCCGCTGAAGGCGCGGACGACAACAGGGCCACGGAAGGCGCAGAAGGCATCGATAGCACCAGGGCCGCAGACGGCGCCGAAGGCGCAGAAAACAGACGCCACGCCAGAGCCACCGAAGGCGCAGAAAACGCAGCGACCACGACGAACGGCCGGGGTAAAGCAACGCAAGACGCCTCGCGGCATCTAAGGTTTAGGTAGGAGATCCATGGCATCTGAGAAGATCAAAGTGTTTACGGACGCAAATTTCGGCGAGGAAGTGAAGACCGGCGTGGTCCTCGTCGACTTCTGGGCCACCTGGTGCGCGCCCTGCCGGCGTCTCGAGCCGATTGTCGATCAACTTGCCGAGGAATTCACCGGCAGGCTGACCGTGGCGAAGGTGGACATCGACGAGAACCCGATGACGCCGAGCAAGTTCATGGTGCGCGGTATTCCCACGTTGCTGCTCTTCAAGGACGGCGACCTCAAGGAAACGGTGGTTGGCCTCGAGGGCAAGGAACGCCTCACGCAGATCATCAACAAGCACCTGTGAGCACCGCTGTCAAAGACGCCGCCCCGACGGACACCAACCGGCAGGTCATCATCGTCGGCTCCGGGCCGGCCGGGCTCACCGCCGCGTTGTACGCAGCGCGCGCCAACCTGCGTCCCCTGGTGATCGAAGGCATTGAAGCCGGTGGCCAGTTGATGCTGACGACCATGGTCGAGAACTGGCCCGGCTATCGTGACGGCATCATGGGCCCCGATTTGATGAAGGAGCTGCGCGCCCAGGCGCAGCGCTTCGGCGCCGAGATCATCCAGGGCGACGTCACGTCGGTGGACCTGTCGAAGCGTCCCTTCACGCTGCACGTCGAGAAAACCATCTACACCGCAGAGGCGCTGATTGTCGCCACAGGCGCCTCCGCGAAGTGGCTCGACCTTGGCGTCGACAAGAAGCTCTCGGGCCGCGGCGTGTCGACGTGCGCAACCTGCGACGGATTCTTCTTCAAGGGATTGCCCGTGGCTGTGATCGGCGGCGGCGATACCGCGATGGAAGAGGCCATTTACCTCTCCAAGCTGGCCACGCAGGTCACCGTGGTGCACCGCCGCGATTCGCTGCGCGCCTCGAAAGTGATGCAGGACAAGGCGTTCTCGATCCCGAACGTCAGCTTCCTCTGGAACAAGGAAGTCGTCGATCTCAAGGATCTCGACCAGGGCAAGGTGACGTCGCTCGTGCTGCGCGACACCACCACCGGAGACCTCAGCGAGTTGCCCGTCGAGGGCGTGTTCATCGGCATCGGCCACACGCCGAACACCGCGCTCTTCAAGGGCCAGCTGGCGATGCACGACAACGGCTACCTGAAGACGCACGACGGATCGCGGACCAGCGTGCAGGGCGTGTTCGCCGCTGGCGATGTCCAGGATCACGTGTATCGCCAGGCCGTCACCGCGGCTGGCTCAGGCTGCATGGCGGCGATTGATGCGGAGCGGTTCCTCTCGGGGACGCTCCACGAAAGTCTGCAGTCGACAGTCGCCAGTTAAGAGTTCAGTCGGCAGTCTGCAGTTAGCAGTTCTTGACTGCCGACTCTCGACCGCCGACTGTTTTCAGTCGATCCAGCCACCGCCGAGCACTTCATCGCCGTCGTAGAACACGACGGCCTGGCCGGGCGTGACGGCCGTTTGGGGCGTGTCGAATTCCAGTTCGACGCGCCCTCCGTCTGTACTCCTCACCTTCGCTGGCGCCGCGGCATGGCGATGCCGGATCTGCGCGTTGACGCGCAGCCACTCAGACGGCGCCTCACCGCTGATCCAGTTCACCGCAGACGCCGTCAACCGCGTGCGGCCGAGCGCGTCGCGTGAGCCCACCACCACCTGGGCCGCGTCGGGCTTGATCTCCAGCACGTAGAGCGGCTCGCTCGACGACAGGCCGAGGCCCTTGCGCTGTCCGATGGTGAAGCGATGCACGCCCGCATGCGTGCCCACGACACGACCGTCGTGGTCGACGATCGTGCCGGGCCTGGCCGCATCGGGCGCCTGGCGCTCGACGAAGGCCGCGTAGTTGCCGTCGGGCACGAAGCAGATCTCCTGGCTGTCGGGTTTCGACGTGACGTGCAGGTTCAAGCGGCGCGCGTGCTCACGGACGGCGTCCTTGTCGAGGTGGCCGACGGGGAACGCGGCCCTCGCGAGTTGCTCCTGGGTCAGCGAGAACAGGAAATAAGTCTGGTCCTTCGAGTTGTCGGCGCCCCGATACAGGTGGTACCGGCCGCGATCGTCTCGTTCGATCCGCGCGTAGTGGCCGGTGGCCAGCTGTTCGGCGTCATACGCCCTGGCGCGATCGAGCAGCTCGGCAAACTTCAGATCGCTGTTGCAGTGCGAGCAGGGAATCGGCGTCCGCCCCGACACGTACTCGCGCACGAAGTTCGAGATCACGTGCTCGCCGAACTGCGACTCGAAGTTGACGATGTAGTGGGGGATGCCGATGGTTGCGGCGACCCGACGCGCATCGTAGAGATCGTCGATGGTGCAGCAGGTGCCCCACTTCTGCACCGCCGGATCGACGGCCGCCTGCCCTGAGCGACCAATCACGAGACCGGAGGCCTCGTGATTGGGAGTCGAAGGGTCGCGGGGAGTCGAAGGGTAGAGCTGCATCGACACACCAATCACGTCGTGACCCTGCTCGGCGAGCAGGGCCGCGGCCACGGATGAATCCACGCCGCCGGACATGGCTACGACGACCCTCACTTGCGTCCGCCCGCTGTAGTCAGGCTCCGCAATTTTTCGACCAGGGGCGGCACCGCGGCGATGACGCGATCCACGTCGGCGGTGGTGTTGGCGGCCCCAAGACTAAAACGGATCGAGCCCAGCGTGCGCGCGTGGGGGTAGCCCATTGCCTTCAACACGTGCGACGGCTCGAGCGTGCCCGACGAGCACGCGGAACCGGAGGACACCGCGATGCCGGCGAGATCGAGGCCGATCAGCAGCGATTCGGCTTCGACGCGCTCGACGCTGATGTTGGTGGTGTTCGGCACGCGCGGTGAGGCCGCGCCGTTACGATCGGTGCCCGGCACGGCCGCGAGCACACCGGTCTCGAGACGATCGCGCAGCGCGCTGAGCCGCGGGCCCTCGGTGTCGATCTTCCGTTTGGCGATCTCCGCCGCCACGCCCAGTCCCACGAGCGCTGGCACGTTCTCGGTGCCCGCACGCCGGTTGCGCTCCTGGCGGCCGCCGGTCATGAAGGGCAGCATGCGCACACCGCGCCGCACCCACAACGCGCCCGCGCCCTTCGGGCCGTAGAACTTGTGCGCGGCGATCGACAGCAGGTCCACGCCAAGCGCGCGCACGTCGATCGGCAGCTTGCCGGCCGACTGCACCGCGTCGGTGTGAAAGAGCGCGCCCTTCTCGCGCGCGATCGCGGCGAGCTCGGCGATCGGCTGCACGGTGCCGATCTCGTTGTTGGCGTGCATCACCGACACCACCGCGGTGTCGTCGGTAATTGCGTCGCGCAGGCGATCGGGCGAGACGATGCCGCTGATGTCCACGGGCAGCGTGGTGACGCGCCAGCCGCGGCGGGCGAGCGCCTTCATCGTGTTGAGCACCGCTTCGTGTTCGATCGCGCACGTGACCAAGTGCTTGCGCCCGGAGGCCTCCATCGCCTCGGCGGCGCCCCGAATCGCGATGTTGTCGGCCTCGGTCCCGCCGGCCGTAAAGACGATTTCAGACGGATCGGCCGATAAGAGGGTGGCAACCGACGTTCGCGCCTCGTCTAGCGCGGCCTTGGCCTGTTGTCCGAAATGGTGAACGCTCGAGGCGTTCCCCCAGACCTCCTTGAGGGCCTGGGCCATCCGGTCGGCAACCAAGGGGTCGAGCGGGGTCGTCGCGTTGTGGTCCAGGTAGATGCGCATGGGGCGAAGCAGGATCGTAGCATTCCTGCTAAATGTCGGCAATAAAAGGACTAGACAACGTTTGTCGGCGGTATCTATACTGGCCTGAACTTCAATCACCGAAGCCCACTCCCCGGGTTTCAGCTTTTAGGCACCCTCGGCCGGGATTTTCCAGTAGAGGGGGAGGTTTTCAGCGATGTGGAAGCGTGACGAGTCGGTTAAACCGGCCGCGCCCCCGGCGCCTGCTCCGGCGGCTGCGCCATCGGCGCCAGTTAGTGCTGCGCCTGTGGCGAGTCAGCCGCAGGTCAATCTCGGGAGGGACATGGTGAATATCGGCAAGTCGGTTGTGATCAAGGGCGAGTTGAGCGGCAGCGAAGACCTCACCATCGAGGGACATGTCGAAGGGAAGATCGACCTGAAGGGCAACGTCCTGACGATCGGCCCCAACGGCAAGATCAAGGCGGAGGTCTTCGCGAAGGCCGTCGTCGTCCTCGGTGAAGTCACCGGCAACGTCACCGCCTCGGAAAAGGTCGACATCCGCGACAACGGATCCGTGGATGGCGACATCGCATCACCGCGCGTGGCGATTGCCGAAGGCGCGCACTTCCGCGGCAGCGTCGACATGCAGCGCAGCGGCGGCAACAAGCCGCAGCAGCCCGCGCAGCAGCAGAACAAGCCCAACGCCCAGCCGAGCCCGGCTCAGCCGTCGCAGAATCAGCAGCAGCAACAGCAGCAAGGACAGCGCGTCGGCGCGTAATTCGGACTCATGGCCGAATCGACGCGCTCCCTGACCGATTTGTTTGGCTTTCTCGGCTCCCGCAAGGCGGCCGAGAGCGCCACGTCCGACACGTCGGTCACGAACGCTGCGGAGGCGTCCTACAACACCAAGGCGCTGCAGAAACTCCTCGCGTCTCTGCAAGCCACCGAAAATCCGTTGCTCCTCGACCTTGGCCCCGTGGTCGGGAGCAACGTCACGTTCTTCGGCGAGCAGCTGGGGTGCCGGATTCGTGTGGAAGATATCGCCGCCGATATCGACAAGCACGTGAAGGCCAACACCCTCGAGCAGCTGCCGGACTTTTTCACCAAGCGTTTCACGCAGGCGCCGGGCACGGTCGACGGCATTCTCTGCTGGGACGTGTTCGACTTTCTCGATCGCCCGGCCGCGCTCGCGCTGGCCGCCGCACTGTCGACCCTGCTCAAGCCCGATGGCTGCCTGCTCGGATTCTTCAGCACTGCCGAGACGCGCGAATCGGTCTACACCAAGTACGTGGTGGTCGATGCCGCGACGTTGAAATACCGCACCTACCCGGCCAGCCGCCCCCGCCAGCGCAACCTGCTCAACGGCGACATCATCAAGCTCTTCAAGGATCTCCGCGTCACCGATTCGTTCCTGATGAAGAGCAAGGTGCGCGAGATGTTGTTCCGCAAGCCCTCACGTAGATAAGATCCCGGGCGGATGGCACGCCCTGTCGTAGCATTTCTGAGCGACTTCGGGACCCGCGATCATTACGCCGGCACGATGAAGGCCGTCGTGCTGAGCGTATGTCCGGATGCCACGCTGGTCGACATCGGCCACGAGATCCCGGCGCACGATGTGCTGGCCGGTGCACTCGAGCTGGCCGCGTGCTATCGCTTCTTTCCAGTCGGTACCATCTTTCTCGTCGTCGTCGATCCGGGCGTGGGCTCATTGCGGCGCGGCCTTGCCGCTGAATGCGGCGACTACAGGTTCGTGGCGCCCGACAACGGTGTGCTGTCGGCGGTGTTCCAGGAACTGCCGCCGAAGAAAGTCGTCGAACTCACCGAGCGTAAGTACGCCCGCCCGACCGTGAGTCGCACCTTCGAGGGCCGCGATCGGTTCGCGCCTGCCGCGGGCTGGCTGGCCAAGGGCATTGCGCTCGTGTCGCTCGGCAAGAGCGTGACGAATTTCCAGACCATCGACCTGCCGCGGCCGGTGGTGTCGGGCACCGAGATCAGCGGCGAGGTGGTGCGCGTCGATCGGTTTGGCAACCTGATCACCAACGTCGATCGCCGCGCCCTCGAGCACCTCGCGGCGGGACGCGACGTCGTTGTCACGATCGGCGGCCGCGACATCGGGCGGGTCGTGGCCACCTATGCCGACGCGCCGGCGGGTGAATTGTGTGCACTCTTCGGCAGCACCGATGATCTCGAGATCGCGGTAAACGGCGGCGACGCCGCCCGGGCGCTCGACCTCGCCCGTGGCGCGAGGGTCCAGGTGCGGGTCGTGTAATAATCGGCTGTTTCGACCAAGAATCGACCGTCGACGAAAATCGACTGTTTCCGACCAATCTGAAATCTCAAATCTGAGATCTGAAATGGAATCTGACCTTTCCCTAGAATTCCTCCGCGTCACCGAGCAAGCCGCCATTGCCTGCGCACACACCATGGGTCAGGGCGACCGCCATGGCTCCGACCAGGTGGCCGTTGAGGCCATGCGCCGGGAGATGGACACCGTCCCGATCGACGGCACCGTCGTTATTGGCGAGGGTGAACGCGATGAGGCGCCGATGCTCTACATCGGCGAGAAGGTCGGGCTTGCGCACAAGGACAGCTCCAATCGCCACAAGTGGGACGAGGTCGATATCGCGGTCGATCCCCTCGAGGGCACGAACCTGTGCGCCACCGGCGCGCCCAATGCGATCGCCGTGCTGGCCGCCGCGGAAAAGGGCGGCTTGCTGCACGCGCCCGATCTCTACATGGAAAAGCTGGTGGTCGGTCCGGCCTCGAAGCACGTGGTGGAGATCGACGCGCCGGTGCGCGACAACCTGCGGGCGATCGCGCGCAGCCTCGGCCGTCAGGTCGACGAGCTGACCGTCGTGGTGCTCGATCGGCCGCGGCACGAACAGCTGATCGCCGATATTCGCTCCAGCGGCGCGCGCATCCGCCTGATCGGCGACGGCGACCTGTCGGGCGGCATTTCGGCGGCGGTGTCGGGCACCGGTGTGCACGCGTTGATGGGCACCGGCGGCGCTCCGGAAGGCGTGCTCACGGCCGCGGCGATGCGCTGCCTCAACGGTGAGATCTTCGCGCGGCTGGTGGTGCCGAAGCCGGAAGACGAGGAACGCTGCCGCGCGATGGGTATCAAGGACTTCAAGAAGATCTACAAGTCGGAGGACCTGGCCTGCGGCAAGGACATCGT
Organism: Acidobacteriota bacterium; assembly: GCA_032155105.1. Classification (GTDB taxonomy): domain Bacteria; phylum Acidobacteriota; class Vicinamibacteria; order Vicinamibacterales; family UBA2999; genus 12-FULL-67-14b. The sequence goes on along the minus strand of JALDXK010000033.1, from coordinate 8,895 downwards.
CTTTGCCGCCACCGGCGTCACTGACGGATCGTTGATGAACGGCGTGCGCTTTTTCGGCGCCGGCATCCGCACCAGCTCGCTGGTGATGCAGACCAACCCGCACCGCGTGCGGTTCATCGACAGCATCCAGGTCTATCCGGGCCCATCGATCAAGATTCGCTTCTAATTGTTGGACGCACGACAGAGTCGCAGGAACATTCTCGCCGCGGCCGCCGCCGGCTGTATCGGCTTCACCGGCTTCACACTGGTGATGCCGTTCCTCCCTCTCTACATCGCCGAGCTTGGCACCACCGACGTCGGCGAGATCGCGCTCTGGACCGGCCTCATCCTCGGCGCCACGCCCACCGTCACCGCGATTAGCGCGCCCCTGTGGGGACGCGTCGGCGACAAGTACGGCAGCAAGCTCCTCGTCATTCGCTCGCTGACGGCGTTCATCCTCACCAAGTCGGCAATGGCGTTCGTCACGGCGCCCTGGCAGCTGTTTGCCCTGCGCGCGTTGCTGGGTGTCTTCGCCGGGTATGGGGCGTTGACGATGTCGATGGCGGCGCAGTCGGCGCCGCGCGAGAAGATGGCCGAGGCCATCGGCATGGTGCAGATGGGCCACCGCCTCGGGCCCGCCATCGGCCCGGTGATCGGCGGCCTGCTCGCGCCTTTGGTCGGCCTTCGCAACGCGTTCCTGGTGGCCTCGATGTTCTACGCGGCAGCGATGCTGCTGATCATCGTCGCTTACAAGGAGCCGATCGATCGCAAGGCCGCCGCGGCGAAGCCGCGCGGCGGTTGGGACGTCTTCAGGCAACTGATCCGCCTGCCGGGGTTTCTCCTCGCGCTGTTCGTGATCTTCGGCCTGCAAACGGTCGATCGCAGCTTCGGTCCGGTGTTACCGCTGTTCGTGTCGCAGGTGGGCGTCGCTGAATCACGGATTCCGCTCGCGGCCGGCGTGCTGTTCTCGCTCGGCGCGCTCTCTGTCGCGTTCGGCTCGCAATTGGCGCCGCGGCTGCTGAAACGGCGGTCGGCGACATCGGTCATCGTGAGGGGCACCATGACCGCCGCCCTCGCGCTGGGCGCGATCGTCGTCGCCCCGAGCCTGTGGATCCTGGGCATGGCGATCGTGATCGCCGGGGTGGCGATGGGATCGTCGACCACGGCCATCTACTCGGTTGCCGGCGGTTTGCTCCCCGACGATGCGCATGCCACCGGCTTCGGCATCATGACCACTGCGTCGTTGTTGGGACTCGCGGTGAGTCCCGTCGCCGCCGGCCTGATCGGCAGCGCCGGCCTGCGCATCGTCTTCATCGCAGACGTAGTTCTTCTGGTGATCCTTGCCGTGTTGGTGTCGCGAAGCCTGAGGTCGAAGCCGTCCATGGCACAAGACTCCGGTGATGCGGCACTCGCGGAACCGTAGGCTAGGTGCCGGCGTCCGTCCAGCGCTTCTTGTGTTTGTCTTTCCGGAACAGCCGCTTGGACTTGTCCTCGTGAACGCTCTCGGTCTGCTTCGGTAGCGGCGCGCGCGGCAGGCGGGGTTTGCGCTTGCTGGTGTTCCGTTTCGCCATGCTTCAGATCATCGTGAACATCGCGGCGGCGACGAGCGTTGGCACGAGCGCGGCCGCAAGCAAGCCAAGCGGGCTCACCGAACCATCGAAGAACCGGCCGAGCAGCGCCTGGCCCGCGGGATTCGGCGCGTTGGCAATCACGGTCAAGCCCCCCCCGGTGACGGCCCCCTCGACAATCGCGACCTTGAGGCGCTCGTCGAGGTCGGGCACGAGCGTGGCCAGGTAGGTGATGAGCGCGTTGTCGTTGAACGCGGTCAGTGCGGTGGCGCCCCAGAACAATCCCGTTTCACTGAGCCTCGACAGCACGGGTCCGATCCACCAGGCCTGCAGCCCGCCATGGATCACGAGACCGGCGAGAAAAAACCCCACCAGCATCGGCGTCTTCATGTCGACCCGCGACTGATATGGCGCCGTGGCCCTCGCAAAGCCGATGAAGAACAGGAACAGGCCGACGAACAGTACGGGGTAATGCGCATTGAGTACGGTCCACGCCATGAAGGCCAGGTGCGCGACCGTGAGCCATGCCGGCACCGGCAGCAGGGCCCGGCCCCGGAATGCCTCGTCCTCGGCGATCTCCACGTCAGCGGCGGCCACGCGCGAGGCCAGCGCCGCGAACTCTTTCCTGAACAGGACGTAGTAGACGAGGGTGGACACCGCAATGGCAATTGCGGCGCGCCAGCCGAAGTGGCTGATCATGAACGGGGTGTTCCACTCCCAGATGCGCGCGACCATCAGCACCGGCGGCGCGGCGAAGTGGGTCAGGGTGCCGCCGATCGAGACGTTGACGAACAGCAGGCCGAGCGTCGCATAGCGCAGGCGCGCCGACGGCTTGAGATCGTAGAACTGCCGCGCCAGCAGCAGCGCGGCGATGGTCATCGCCGCCGGCTCGGTGATGAACGAGCCAAGCAGCGGCGCGACGGTCAGGATTACGATCCACCACGCGCCAGGGGTGCTGCGGCCCAGCCCCGCCAGCACGCGCAGGCATGATTCGGCGAGCGTGATCACCGGCCTCGTCGAGGCCAGCGCCATGATCACGACCACGAACAGCGGCTCCGTGTAATTCACCGTGTCGTTGAGGTAATGCGTGGCCGTGTCGAAACCGTGCGTCACGGTGATCGCGACGATCAGCGGCAGCGCCCACAACCCGAACACCACCTCGATTTCACCGAAGAAATGCAGCAGTTCGGCGCCGATGCTCGGCCGGAGTGGCAGGCCCGCGGCCGTCAGCCGGGCGTCGAGCCGCGCCTGCCTGCGGTGTGACGCGGCGGTAAACCGGCTGGCCATGAACGTGTGCACGACCGCGAGCAGGAAGATGGCCGTGGCGACGCCGTTGATGGGATCGAGTTCGATGCGCGATCGCAGCAAGTCGAAGAGCGGTTGGCCCGGGATGACCGGATAGTCGGCAAGCTGGCGCGGAAAGTCGATCAACGCATCGTGCATCGGCCCATTCATTATAGGAGCGAACTCCGGTGCTAGAATCGATCTGTCGATGAGTACGCGGCGTCCCGTACTGGTGGAGCGCGCAGCGCTCGTTGGTCTGGTGACCGGCGGCGCGCGCCGGGTCGACGCCGAACACTCACTCGAAGAGCTCGGCGGTTTGGCCGAGGCTGCAGGAGCGCGCGTGGTGTTGCGCGTGCTTCAGGAGCGACCCAAGCCGGATTCGGCCACCTTCCTCGGCAGTGGCAAAGTGGACACGCTGGCTCACGCGGCCGCGGAAGCGGACGCCGATCTCGTCATCTTCGACAACGAGCTGTCGCCCGCCCAGCTGCGCGAGTTGCACCAGCGGCTCGACCGCAAGGTGGTCGACCGCACGCAGCTGATTCTCGATATCTTTGCCCGCCGCGCGAAGACCCGTGAAGGCAAGCTGCAAGTCGAGCTGGCGCAGTTGAAGTACCTGTTGCCGCGGCTGGTCGGGTCGAGCGAGGCGCTGTCGCGCCTTGGCGGCGGTATCGGCACCAGGGGCCCAGGCGAAACCAAGCTCGAAGCCGATCGCCGGCGCATCCGTGTCCGCATGAAGACGCTGCAGGACGAGATCGAGGTCGTGCGCCGCCGGCGATCGCAGCTGCGCGAGCGGCGGCACAAAGTGGATGTGCCCACTGTGGCGCTGGTCGGCTACACCAACGCCGGTAAGACCACCCTGTTCAACCGCCTGACGCGCGCCGACGCGGAAGCCTCCAATGCGCTGTTCGTGACGCTCGACCCGCTGGTGCGCCGTGTGGATCTGCCCGATCGCCGGGAGCTGCTGCTCAGCGACACGGTTGGATTCATCGACCGTCTGCCGCATACGCTGGTGGCCGCGTTCCGGGCGACGCTCGAGGAAACGGCCGATGCGGATCTGGTCCTCCACGTGATCGACGCGTCGAACCCCGAGCGCGAACGTCACGTGGCCGCGGTGACCCGCGTGCTCGAAGAGGTGGGCGCCATCGAAGTGCCGCGCGTCGAGGTCTACAACAAGGTGGACATGCTGTCGGCCGATGAGCGGCGCCGGGTGCAGGAGGCCGACCCGTCGGCGCTCCTGATCTCGGCGGCCACCGGCGACGGGTGCGATGAACTGCTCGAGAGCGTCGCATCGAAGCTGGCGCTCGACCAGGAGCGCGTGACGGTGGATCTCGACCTCACCAATCCCGTGCACGCCGAGCGGCTGGCGTGGTTGTACCGGCATGCCACCGTGCACAGCCACGCGACGATGGGTGACCGGGCCACGCTCGAAGCCGATGTGCCGCGGCGGCTGTTGCCGATGGTCGGGCTCGCCAAGCCGGCAGTGAAGAAGCGGGGTGGCAGGCGTGCGTAGCTCCAGGCAGCTCTTGGCGTGCGCGCTCGTCGTGATGGCCGCGGCCTGCGCGCCGAAGGCTCCGCCCGCCGTAGCGGGCGTGCCCAAGCATCCCGATTTCGTGTTTCCCACCGTGCCGGCAGGCGCGGCCCCGGCGCTGGCCTCCCGTGTCGATCGCGGCTGGCAGTTTCTCCAGCTCGATGATTTCCGCAATGCCGAGCGCGAGTTTGCGTCGGCGTTGAAACAGCAGGCGACGTTTCATCCCGCCGAGACGGGCATGGGCTACCTGTTGCTGGCGCGCGGCAACGAAAAAGACGCCGCCACGCGGTTCGAGCGCGCGTTGCTCGGGGATGCCGCGTATGTGCCGGCGTTGATCGGGCGAGGGCAGGCCCTGCTGGAGCTCGATCGCGACGGCGAGGCGCTGGCCAGTTTCGAAGCCGCGCTGGCGAAGGATCCGTCGCTCACCGATTTGCGCGGCCGCGTCGACGTGCTGCGCTTCCGCGCCACGCAGGCAATGCTGGCGCGCGCCAAGGCCGCCGCCGATGCGAAGCGGTGGGACGAAGCGACGGCGGCGTATCAGCAGGCGATTGCCGCGTCGCCGGAATCGGCGTTTCTCTATCGCGATCTGGCCGGGGTCGAGCTCCAGGCCGGCCGGCAGGCCGACGCGCTCGATCACTATCGGCGTGCGGTGCAACTGGAGGCGTCGGATTCAAAATCGCTTGCCGCGATCGGCACCATCCTCGAAAAACAGGGCGACGTCATGGGCGCGCTCGCGGCCTACGAGCGCGCCGCGGCGATCGAACCGGGCGACGTCCCCAGCGGGGCGATCGAGCGGTTGCGCGCGGATGTGGCACTGGCCAAGCTGCCGGCGGAGTATCGCGCCATTCCCGGCGAGACCTCGCTGACCCGCGCCCAGATTGCCGCGATGCTGGGCATCCGCCTCGAACCGCTGATCGCGCGCGCCCGGCCGCGGCAGGTGATCATCACCGACATCCGCAACCACTGGGCCCAGCAGTGGATTGCGCCGGTGGTCCGATCGGGTGTGATGGACACGCTGCCCAACTACGAGTTCGAGCCGGCACGGCGCGTGCGCCGCGGCGAGCTGGCGACCACCGTGTCGAGGCTGCTGTCGTTGATCGCCGCCGCCAGGCCCGAGCTGGCCAAGAAGTGGCAGGGGGCACGCATCGCCATTGCCGACGTGCCATCCACGCACTTGAGCTATCCCGCGGTGTCGATGGCGGTGGCCGCCGGCGTGATGCCGCTCGTGAACGGCAACTTCGACCTGCTGCGTCCGGTCACCGGTGCCGACGCCATGGACGTGGTCGGCCGCATCGAAGCGCTCTCCCGTCCATGACTCGCGAGGTCTTCACGCTTGCGAACCAGCTGACGCTGCTTCGCATGCTGCTGATCCCGTTGTTCGTGATCCTCACGCTCTACGGGATGTTCGGATGGGCGCTGCTGACGTTCATCTTCGCCGGCGTCACCGATCTGCTCGACGGTCTCGCGGCGCGCGTGGCGGGGCAGAAGAGCGAGCTCGGTGCGTGGCTGGATCCGGCGGCCGACAAGCTCCTCCTCGTCACCACGTTCATCGTCCTCACGCTGCCGAACATCGGCCTGGTCAACCGCATTCCGCTGTGGCTCACGATCCTGATCATCAGTCGTGACGTCGGGATCGTGCTGACGGTGGCGATTGTCAACCTCGCGATCGGCCCACGCACGTTCACGCCGTCGCTGCTGGGTAAGACGGCCACCGCTACGTTCATCGTCACCTGCGGCGTGGTGATGCTGTTCAATTACCTCGGCTATGAATCGCGGTGGGTCGACGCCGCCATCTGGATCACCCTCGCCATCACGTTGGCGTCGGGCGTGGACTACGTCTGGCGCTTCGCAAGAATCCTGAACAAATAGAACGGTTACAAGGTTACAAGGTTACAAAGTTACAGGGTTCTCTGAGAACTACTCTGAGAACCATATAACCCTGTAACCCTGTAACCCTGTAACCGTTCTGTTAGGTTCGTCCCCGACGGCCTTGTGGTCGCGAGCCGAAGCGGCCGGATCGTTTCGGACCGAACGATCCTGAACGCGGGCCTTTCGGTTTCCAAGCCCCTCTGGCTCGAGAGGGCTTATCCCCCGAAGCAGCCGGTCTGTGCTCTCGGGCCGCCGTCAGCGAAGGCGGACGCTCGATCGCGATCAGTCCCTCGAGCTTCTTGCGCGTGATGCCGCGGCCGAGGAACCGCTCGAGGCGGCGCAGGGTGTCCGCATCCTCGTAGGTCACGAAGCTGATCGCGTCGCCGATCGCCTGCGCGCGCCCGGTGCGGCCGATGCGGTGCACGTAATCCTCGGGCTGCGGCGGAAAGTCGAAGTTGATCACGTGCGAGATGCCGTCGACGTCGATGCCGCGGGCGGCGATGTCGGTGGCGATCAACACGCGCACTTCGCCGGACTTGAACCGCTTGAGCGCAGCGAGTCGCTGGCCCTGCGTGCGATTCGAATGCAGCGTCGCGGTGCGGATGCCCGCGGCCTCGAGCTTGCGCGCGATGCGGTCGGCGCCGTGCTTGGTGCGCGAGAACACCAGCACCGATTCGAGCGCCGCGTCCTGGAGCAGGTGAATCAGCGCCGGCACCTTGCCGACCATCGACACCTCGACCACCCACTGCGTGACCGCCTCGGCGGCCGTCGAGCGCGCGCCGATCTCGACCAGTTCCGGCGCCCGCAGGAACTCCTTGCTGACCGCTTCGATCTCCTTCGACATCGTGGCCGAGAACAGCAGGGTCTGCCGCGTCTTTGGCGTGGCGGCGACGATGCGGCGGATCTGAGGCAGGAAGCCCATGTCGAGCATGCGATCGGCTTCGTCGAGCACAAGCACTTGCAGCGCGCTGAAGTCCACGTGCCGCTGTTCCATCAAGTCGATCAGCCGGCCCGGCGTCGCGACCGCCAGGTCGACGCCGCGCCGCAGCGCCTGGATCTGCGGGCCTTCGCCAACGCCGCCGAAGATGGTGGCGTAGCGCAGGTGCAGGTGGCGGCCGTAGGCGCGGATGTTCTCCTCGATCTGCACCACCAGTTCGCGCGTTGGCGCAACCACCAGCACGCGCATGCGCCGTTCGGGCTGCGCCACAGATAGCCGCTCGAGCAGTGGGAGCACGAACGCCGCGGTCTTGCCGGTGCCGGTTTGCGCGACGCCGATCACGTCGCGCCCCGACAGGATGACCGGAATCGCCTTCGCCTGGATCGGCGTGGGCTCGACGTAGCCCTTTTCCTTGATGGCCTGCGTCAGCGTCGCGCCGAGACCGAGCGTGGTGAATGGCAACTACGACCCTAGCTTGGTCTTGAAATATTCGATGGTCCGTCCGAGGCCTTCTTCGAGCGGTACTTTCGGCTCCCAGCCCAGCTCGGTGCGCGCCCGCGTGATGTCGGGCTGACGCACCTTGGGATCATCGGTCGGCAGCGGCTTGTAGACGATGGTGCTCGTCGACCCCGTCATCTCGATGATCAGCTTCGCGATCTGCTCGATCGTCATTTCCTGCGGGTTGCCGATGTTGATCGGGTGGTTCTCTTTCGACAGCATCATCCGGATGATGCCGTCGACGAGATCGCTGATGTAGCAGAAGCTGCGCGTCTGCGAGCCGTCGCCGAACACCGTGACGTCTTCGCTGCGCAGCGCCTGCGACATGAACGCCGGCACCGCGCGGCCGTCACGAATGCGCATCCGTGGCCCGTAAGTGTTGAAGATGCGGACGATCTTGGTGTTGAGGTTGTGATACCGGCGGTAGGCCACCGTCATCGCCTCGGCAAATCGCTTCGCCTCGTCATAGACGCCGCGCGGGCCAATCGGGTTGACATTCCCCCAGTAGCCCTCCTTCTGCGGATGCTCCAGCGGATCGCCGTAGACTTCCGACGTGGAGGCGAGGACGAACACCGCCTTCTTCGCCTTCGCAAGGCCAAGCGCCTTGTGCGTGCCGAGCGCGCCGACCTTCAATGTGGGAATCGGCAGTTCCAGGTAATCGATCGGGCTCGCCGGGCTGGCCCAGTGCAGCACGTAGTCCACCGGGCCGTCGACGTCGATGTAGTTGGTGACGTCGTGGCGGATGAACTGGAAGTCGCGATCGCGCAGGTGCGCGATGTTGGCGAGATCGCCGGTCAGCAGGTTGTCGACCCCGACCACCGAGTAGCCGCGATTCAACAACTCCTCAGAAAGGTGCGATCCGATGAAACCGGCGGCGCCGGTGATGACGATACGTGGCATGGTCAGGTTGTGGGCTAATCGGCGTTTGATCTGTGGCTGGCCTAGACGGCGCCCCGGTTCGGCGACAGCACGCGAATCAGGGTGAGCCACATGATCTTGATGTCGAGCGTGACGGACCAGTTCTCGATGTAATACAGGTCGTACTCGATGCGCTTTTCGAGCGAGGTGTTGCCGCGCCAGCCGTTGACCTGAGCCCAGCCGGTGATGCCGGCCTTCACCTTGTGGCGGAGCATGTACTGCGGAATGCGGTGCTTGAACTGTTCGACGAAGAACGGCCGTTCGGGCCGCGGGCCGACGATCGACATCTCGCCTTTCAACACGTTGAAGATCTG
>JALDXK010000032.1:0-20174 GCA_032155105.1 Acidobacteriota bacterium | reverse complement strand
GATTGAAGATGAGCTCCCGCAGAATCGAGCCGCCGGAAATCTCATCCTGGGGCTGTGCCATCGACGATTACGAACCCTGTTTCTCTCCGACGCGGCCGCCCACGCTCGGCGCGGAGGTGGCCTGCGGCGCCGCCACCGGCTTGGCGAGGCCCATCTCGATTTCGAACTGGTTGAGGATGCCCGCCGCCCGGATCTTGCGCGACGTGCGCTCGCGCTCGATGCCCGCGGTGTCGAGCCCGCCGGTGGCGACTTCCACGGCGGCCTTCGACTCGGCGACCTCCTGCTTGATCTGCTCGAGGAACTTGTCGGCCGTCGAGGCCACGCCGTAGGACTGCAGCTCGACGATCGCGTCGGCGGCCGACTTCATCACCGCCGCCTTCTGCCGCTCCTTCATCGCGCGCTGGCAGGTTTCGATCTTGTCCTTGAGCTTCTGCTTCAGTGCGTCGACCGCCACCTGGGAGTTCTCGTGCGCCTTCTGCGCCGAGGCGAGCTGCTCGTCCGTGCTGCCGAGATCGGTCCGGACCTGCTGCAGCTGGATCGCGTCTTCTTCCGCCACGCTGCGTGCCGCGGCAGTGCCTTCGCGGAGCGCCGCCTGGATTGACGCCGACAGGTTCTTGTCCTGCCGCCGCAACGCATCGCGCTCCTCTTCGAGGCGGATCACGGTGGCGCGGGTGGCGATCAGCACCGAGTTGAGCTTCGGCATGGTGATGCGCATTTCCTCGATCGCGTCCTGCAGCATCACCTCGGGATCTTCACCCATCGAGATGAAGAATCCCATCCAGGCGCGGAACAACCGGCCCAGCCTATCGAACATTGGAGCCTCCCTTGTCTGACGGCGCGGTCGACGTGGTGATCGGGTTTTCGGTGACGAAGTAGCCGACGGCCTCGGCGATGCGATCTTCTTCCTGGCGCTTGCGCACGCGCCAGGCCAGCAGGTTGTTCTGCTCGGCGGTCAGCTCGGCGCTGTTCTGGTCGACGCGGGCGCGCAGCTCGGCGACGCGCTGGTTGATCTCGTCTTCGAGCGCCCGGTTCTCGACCGCCTTCTGCTCGCGCAGGGTCTCGAGGTGCTGCTGCAGCACGCGCTCGTACGTATCGAGCGCGCGATCGCGCTGCACCGCGTCCTCGATGATCTCGGCGACCTTCACGCCGGCGGCATCGAGGGCGACCATGATCGATTTCTGCTTCACTTCGGCCGGCAGCGATCGAATGTGCTCGCTCTGCAGCATCTCGGCCACCTTGAGCACGGTGTAGCCGTGCGATGGCGTGGCGATTTGCGCCGAGGTGTAGATCTCACCCAGGTCGGTGGGCGCCGACACCGGCGCGGTGAACGCGGTGTCGGCCGCCGCTTCCGGCACGAGATCGCTCACGCGCCGCGGCGGCGTGTCGGGCCGCGCTTCCGGCGCGGTGTCGGTCGGCGTCGTGACGACGAAGTAGTTGTACCACTTCTTGTTGCTCACGTTTGCGCAGTCTCCGGTGCGGTTGAATTGTAGCTTAGTGAGTGCCGCGGGTTCGGCGCACTCGTCGAGGCGGGCTTCAGACCCGCCGGGTGAGCGGACCGTGTCCCCCTTCCCGGCTCGCGCGTCCACCTTCGCGGTTCCCGCTTCCACCTTCGCGCTCCGCGCTTCCACCTTCGCGCTTCGGCGGACAGGTCGGCGGACAGGTCGGCGGACGAGAAAGTCCCTAGTCCTGGGTGGGTGGCGGCATGGGCACGGCCGGGTATTAACTACTTCGACGACGCGACCCGCGTGCAGGTTCACCGGCGGGGCACGCCCTCGATCGGCGGGCGGCCGCGCCCATCCGCATCATTGGCGGGGAACTTCGCCCCCGCGCAAATACACCGCCGCGATCTTGCGGGTGTTGGTGATGTCGTCGAGCGGGTTGGCGTCGAGCACGATGAAGTCCGCCGACTTGCCGGATTCGATCGTGCCGGTGTTCGGAATGCGGAGGAACTCGGCGCCGTTCTTCGTCGCCGAGACGAGCACCTGCGCGGGCGTCATGCCCGAGGCCACCATGTCGGCCATCTCCACGTGCGGGGCCCACGGCGTGTTGCCGTCGGTGCCGACGGTGATCGTGACGCCGGCCGCCGACAGCTTGGCGAGGTTCCTCGCCTGGATGCCGAACGTCTGCTGCGCCTGCGGCCGATCGGTGGCGCCGGCCTGGATTTTCGCCAGCTCCGCGTCCGTGATCTGGCCGCGCAGCCAGCTGTAGTCGGCGGCGACGCCGCGATCGGGCATGTTCGGGATCAGCACGAAATTGGGCCGGGCCTTGACCAGGCCGATGAGCTCCTCGTCGAGATCGCGATCGCGGATGCCGTGCGCGAAGCTGTCGACGCCCGCCTTGAGCAGGCCCTTCGCGTCTTCGAGCGAGAAGATGTGCGCGGTGACCCGCTGCTGGTTGTTGTGCGCCTCGTCGATCACGGCGCCGTAGAGCGCAGGGGTCAGCTTCGGGAACTTGCCGTCGCGATCGTCGACCCAGATCTTGATGATGTCGACCCTCTTCGCGGCCAGCTCGCGCACGGCCTTGCGGGCTTCCTCGGGCGTGGTGATCCAGTAGGGAACCTCGGTGCGGCCCTTTTCCGGCGCGGTGATGCCGCGGCCGGCCGTGAAGATGCGGGCCAGCGTCGGCACGGTCTTGTCGCGCTGGATGAACGCCGCATCGGTACCGTCGAGGCCCATGCTGAGCGCGGCGCCGATGCCAAACCGCGCCCGCCGCTGCAGGTCGGCCACCAGCTCCGGTTCGGTGGTGCTGGTGTGCACGTGCGTGTCGACGATTGCCGGCATCACCGTCTTGCCGGCGAGGCTGACGCGCGCCGCGCCGGCCGGCGCCTTGACCGACGCGGCGGGGCCAACCTGCGTGAAGCGGCCGTTCTGCATCACGATGGTCGCGCTCTCGATGGTCTTGCCGTCACCGACAATGACGCGCGCGCCGTCGAAGACGATGACGCTGGTTTGTGCCGTCACGGTGATGACGGCGAATAACGCAACGGCGCTCGAGAAAATGGCTCGTGTCATGGCAATCCCCAGCAAACAGCAATAAATCTGCAATCTGAAATCTGAGATCTGAAATCGACCTACTTCTTATATACCCTTCCGTCTTTCATCACGAAGCGCACACGCTGCAGCGCGGTAATGTCGATGCGCGGATCGCCCTCGACCGCCACCAGGTCGGCGTTGAGGCCGACGGCAATCGCGCCGATCGACGTGTCGAGGCCCATCGATTCGGCGGCCAGCGACGTCATGCCGGTGATGGCGTCCATCGCCGTCTGCCCGGACTTGACCCGCTCGATCGCCTCGCGCGCGTTCTGGCCGTGCGCGCCGGCCACCGCGTCGGTGCCCATCACCATCTTGAGTCCCTTGATCCGGAGGGCGGCCGAGAACATCGCGTCCTTGAGCGACAGCGCTTTCTGCATCGCGTCAAAGCCTTCTTCCGTGTAGTTGCCGATGCCGAGGAAACGCGCCTTGTTCTCGAGGTAGTTCTGCGTCACGAGGCCGATGTTCGGATCGAAATACACGCCGGCGTCGGCCAGTGCCTGCAGCGCCGCGGCGTTGGCGAGGCCGCCATGCTCGACCACCGTGCACTTCGCACGGGCGGCGCGCAGCATCGATTCAGGACTGTGGGCGTGCACCATGCTGCGCAGTCCCTGCGCGCGGGACTCGCCGCACGCGGCATCGACCTGTTCCTGCGACAGCGTCGGCACGCCGCCGTCGCGGATGCTCGCCGAGGCGAAGATCTTGATCAGGTCGGCGCCGTCGGCCTTCTTCTGGCGAATCTCGGCGCGAATCTGCTCGATGGTCCACTTCGGGTTCGCGATCGATCCCAGCGAGGTGAGGATGCGCGGGCCCGGCAGCACGCCGCGGGCAATCGCGTCGCGCAGCGGCTTGTCCGATGCCGCGCCCACGCTCTGCACGGTGGTGAAGCCGGCCTGCAGCGTCACCCACGCGTTCTCCGCGCCGTAGAGCGCGGCCTGCTCGGGTGGTTCCGGCCCTGAGTGGTAGCGGCCCTTCGCATCGAAGTGCCAGCCGATGTGCACATGCGTATCGATGAAGCCGGGCATCAGCGTCACGCCTTGCAGGTCGTGCGACACCGCGCCGCTGGCGTTACCGATGCTGACGATCTTGCCGTCCTTGATGCCGACCGCGCCGTTGGCCATCACGTTGCCGCGGCCGTCGATCAGGCGCGAGGCGCGGACGATGGTGTCGGGCCGGGCTTGCGTCGCGGGCTGCTGCGCCGACACCGTGATGGCGGCGGCAATTGCAAGGAACAGTGTTCTCAGGATGCGCATGGCCCCTACCGTTTCAGGATGTCCGCCGCCCGATACAGCTCGTCGGCCGACTGCAGCGTGATGTTGCGCAGGCGCTCAGGATAATTCGCCGGCAAGGTGTCCAGGAACGTCCGCACCGCGTCGGCGACGTCGCGTGTCGAGTGGCCGCCGAGCGTGGCGTCGAGCCACCGTTTCGGGAAGAAGATGTCGCCCGTCTTCTGGATTTCCCATAGCAGGTCGAGGCTGGGCCGCACGTACTGCTTCGAGGCGTCGGCGCGCAACGGGTGATGCAGGTAGCCGAGCCCCTCGAGCACCCACGGCTCGCGGCGGCGGTTGCTCACGTCGCGGAGCGAGGTGAACCACTTCTCGCGCGTCGCGGGATCGGCGGAGAGCGCGGGCATCACGAACTGGAAGCGCGCCTTGCGATCGGGATTTTCGATCCGCGCCAGCTGCGTGTCGAGGATGCCGCTCCAGCCGTCGACCTGCCGAACGGCCAGCTCCAACGCGAGCGCGGTGTAATCCGCCTCGGCGAGGGGCAGGCCAGGCACCGGTGCCTTCTTCTCCCACACCTCGCGTAACCACGTCACCGTGCCGGGCGTTAGCGCCACGTCGCGCAGCGCGCCGAACCACGACGCCTTCTGGCTGGGCGTGGCAGCCTGCGCCAGGCCCTCGCGCAGCAGCGACTCGAACCGGGCCGCGCGCGCGGTCCGCTGCTGATGATCGAGGAAGCGCCACCACGTGTTCGACGCGTAGCCGAGCACGCGCGAGGTCAGCTGCTCGTCGGTCTCGCGCGGCAGGGCGCGGAACGCCAGGTCCAGGAAGGCATCGGGCCGCACCTGGCCGCGAAGCAGCGTGTCCCACAGCGTCACCCAGGCGCTGCCACGGGTGAGCGGATCGCTCACGTCCGGCAGGTTCGTCATCAGGTACTCGAGCGTTGTCTGGTCGAGGATGAAATCGCCGTACGCCCAGCCCGCGGCGCTCGGCAGCACGTATCGTGGTGCAGGTCGGCCAACCGCTTCCTTCACGTCAACTTCTGGACCGATCATGTCGACGAGGACATGGTGGTGCGGCTTCACACCGTCGCCGATCGCCACGCGGAGTTGCTGCGGCCATACGAGGTTCCGCTTCCAGGGATCGCGCTGGCGAAACGCCAGCCGCGCGATCTGGCCGTTGCGTACCTCGAGGACGGTTTCGATGGTCGGCCGCCCTGGCTGTTCGACCCACACACGGCTCCACGCCTGCAGATCCAGCGGCGTGCGCCGATCGAGCACGGTGATCAGGTCCGCCCAGGTGGCGTTGGCGAAGGCGTGCGCCTTCAGGTACTCGCGCAGGCCGTCGCGGAAACTCTCTTCGCCCAGCAGCGCTTCGAGGTGACGCATCACCACCGGTGCCTTCTGGTAGATGATCGCGCCGTACATGCTGCCGGCCTCGTTGAGGTTGTCGAGCAGCTGGCGGATCGGGTTGGCGCCCGGCGTGCGATCGACCTCGTAGGCGGCGGGGTAGTGCGCGAGCAGGAAGCGGAGGTCGTGGTTCACCGTCGGAAACGACGGGTTCACGATCTTTGCGGCCATGAAGTTGGCGAACACTTCCTTCATCCACACGTCGTTGAACCAGCGCATGGTGACGAGATCGCCGAACCACATGTGCGCGGTCTCGTGCGCGATCACCGAGGCGCGGCCGAGCAACTGGTTCTGCGTCGCCGACTCATCGAGCATCAGGCCCGAGGCGTTGTAGAGAATCTTGCCGGCGTGTTCCATGCCGCCGAACTGGAACGCGGGAATGGCGACGAAGTCGAACTTGCCGAACGCGTAGGGAATCGCGGTGTAGCTCTCGAGGTACTCGAGCGCCCGCGCGTGCAGGTCGAAGATCGCCTCGCGATTACGCGCCACCTTTGCCGCGTCGGTTTCGCGGTGAAACATGCGATAGGTGCGGCCGTGGCGTTCGGCGGTTTCGATCTTGAAGTCGCCGGCAATGAATGCCACCAGGTAGGTCGGCAGCGGCTGCGTTTCCGCGAACCTCACCATCGTCCGCGAGCCCGCCGTGGTGCGCGACCGTTCCGCGCCGTTGGCCGCCGACTGCCACTTCACAGGATGTTCGAGCGTGACCGTCCAGCGGCCCTTCAGGTCCGGCTGATCGAAGACCGGCAGCGCCACGCGGGCCCGCGCCGGCACGAACAGCGTGTAGAGAAAGTCGGCGTTGCGGTTGAGCGACGCGTCGCCGGCGTTGAAGGCGATGCGAATCGTGTTCGCGCCGGTCGCCAGCGACGCCGCCGGCACCACGATGTGTCCGTTGACGTAGGCGAACGCGGCCGCCGTGCCGTTGGCATCCACGGACGTGACGTGATCGCGACTGGTCTCGAAGTCGATCACGAGCGGCGTGGTGGCGTTCTTCAAGGTGAACCGGAGTGTCGTGGTCCCCGTCAGCGGTGCGGCCACGGTGTCGGGAATCGAGAGCGACAGCTCGTAGCGGAGGTCGCTGATGTTGTCCGCCCGGTGCGTGGCCACATCGAGTGGCACGCCGGCCCCGGGGGTGGCCGTCTGGGCAAACGCGGGGGCCGCGCCCAGCAGCACCACCAGGGTCGAACGCAAAATCATGTGCGCAATATTAGTTCGGCCAAGCGAAGATTGGGGCCGTCTAACCGTCTGGAGGGTTCCGATGATCAGTCGACGTGAAATGGTGACCGCGGGCGTGCTGGGGTCGATCACCGCATCAGCTGCTCCCGCCGAGGCCGCCGAGGTGCAACAGGACGCAGACGTGATTCGCGGCGGGCTCAACTCGATCAACGAGCAGTTGACCCGGATGAACACCACACTGGACTACGGCCAGCGCGGACCCGGCTGTGTGTCCGGCTTCATGGCAGAGATTCGCAATCGGTACACGATCCACATCCGGTCCGCCGGCAAGTTCCCGGAGTTCATGGAAGTCGGGTTGGACGTTTTCTACGACGTCTACGACTGGCACGTCCGTTACGGGATCCCAATCCAGATCACCCGGATCTCGGATCAGCGCTTCGCGATTCAGTGGATGTACACGCAGCTCATCCTGCGGTGGGAACAAGACCCACGGTATCTCGGCACGCCGTTCGATCGCGGCTAAGACCAAGGTGCGTACACTGTGTACCGTGCGTAGGGCGCCTAATGCTTGTTGCCACGCATCCAGGTGCCCAGGCGTGCCAGGCCCTCCTCGATCTTGTGCGTATTACGGACGAGAGGACCGAAGGAAATTCGGACCCCATTCGTGAGTGAGGGGCCGAAGCCGCCGCCGGGAACGACGAGCACGCCCGTCGCCTTCAACGCGCGGGGCACGAACTCGTCAGCGTTGGTGCCGATGTCGACCACCGTGTAGAGACCGCCCGCTGGAGTGAGTCGCGGCCGCTGCAGGTGCGCGTCCACGGCCGCCATCGTGATGTCGGCGGCCTTCATGTAGATCGCGTTCGCGTCGTCCACGTAGCGGCGCAGCGATCCGCTGTCGATGGCCTCCTCGAGATACCTCGCCATGGTCATCTGCGACAAGGTATCGGGGCAGAGGATGCTGCACTGCTGGACACGTTCCATCGCCTCAACGACGGACGGGTGCGCCTCGATCCACCCGAGACGCCGGCCGAGACCGCGCGCCCACTTCGAATTCGAGTGAATGCCGACCACGTGCGGATGGTCCGCCGGCGACCACGCATAGTAGGCGGGCGGCGTCTGGAAGTATTGGCACTTGTAGGCAAAGTCGATCCCGAGCCACGCGCCCGCTTCGGCGGTCCTGGCGAGCATGACGTCGGCCAGCGCCTGCGGCAGCACCTGGCTCGTGGGATTGTCCGGCGCGCCGAACAACACCAGCCGCGGCCGGTGCGCCTCGAACAGTCGCGTGAATTCGCGCGCGACGCCGGCCGGATCGGTCTCCGGCAGGTACGACCAGGTCTGCGGATCGAGCACGCGCAGTCGCACGATCTTCACGCCGGGCACCGCGAAGGCAAGTTGCCCCTCGTAGTTGGCGTAGGTCGGGTCGAGCAGCATCACCGTGTCGCCGGGGTCGAGCAGCGTGCGGAACAGGTCGTGGGTGAGCTGCGTGCTGCCGAGCCCGATCGCAATGTGCTCGGCGCCGAGCCGCGGCACGCCAAACAGGTGCGCCTCGAATCGCGCGATCTGTTCGCGGCACTCCAGCTCGCCGAGCGTCGCGGTGTAGCCGCCGCTCTTGTGGAACAGCTCGGCGTCGCCGGCGATCGACGCGTAGGCCTTGCGGAATTCGTCGGGTGCCTCGTGATTCACCCAGCCGCCGCCAAATGAGATCACCTGCGCGGGATCGAGGCCCATGGCCAGGATGTTCTGGCGGTCTGCCATCTTCATGATCTGGCGAATCGGCGACGGCCGCGAGATCTGCTCACGCACCACCGAGGACAACGTTGGACCGGTCGCGGTTTTCATAGGTTGCTGCACCATCTTAATCGGACGGTGGTGCCAGGCTGCAACCAGGCGGTCGGGTCAGGCCCCGGCAAAATACGACAACGACGGTGGCAGGTCCTTGGAGGTAAATTCACGCTGGTACTGCGGGTCGTAAATCTTCAGCACCTTGTACTTGCCATTCGTGACCCACTGATTCGGGTCGCTGATGTTGATCGCTCCCTGGTGCGGCGCCGCCTTGGGATTACGCGTGATGGTCTGTTCCTGCATCACGATCTGTCCCCAGGCCAGCCAGCGGTTATTGATGTTGTGGTACCAATAGACGCGCACCGGATCGAGATGGAAAAACCGCGGCCCGGCCTTCCCCGTGAACTCGTGGCTGTAGTAGAGCTCGACATTCTCGAAGGTCAGCATGCTGCCCATGGTCAGGCTCCTTTGTTCAGCGGGAACCGCTTGGCCAGCGCAGTGAACCCGTTCTCATAGAACTGGCTGATGGCGTCGGTCGGGTAGTCGAATTCGCTCGCCCATTGCACGAGACAGGTCTGATCGAGATCGCCCGCTAGCACACGCAGCGAAGCGTGGTAGTTCCTAACCGCTTCGCCCCATGGGCCCGCGTGCCACTTGTACCGATAGTGGCAATCGTCGTTGTCCATGGACACCAGTTCCTCGGTGGTTTTGGGCTGGCCCGGAAAGGTCAGCAGGCGGCGGACTTCCTTGGTCTGGGTTTGCTCCGGGGGCACCTCCGACAAGGTGATGTCGGGGTGCCAGAGGTGCAGCGTATAGAAACCGCCGATGACATCCCACACGGTCTGTTGTCTCGCACCCAGGGTCACCGTTCGGATCACATTCCAGTGCTTGTAGCCGTTGTCCGCCATGGCAACCTACCTTTCGCTTGCAGGGATGTAGCGAAAATCCGGGGCGTAGCCGCCCTGGCCATCAGGCCGCGGCATCTGCATCAGCGGCTTGGCGAATTTTTCGAGTTCAAACATGGTGTCGATGGCACGCCAGAAACTCGCCTGTCCGCCGCGCGTGTCCCAGGCCGCCTGCAGCAGGTCGAGAAGCTTGGAATACGTCAGGTTGAAACCACGCACCAGTCGCCGGACTTCGGGGTCCGCCACCACCGCGTCCGTGTACCCGCCCTCGGGCACGGGCGCGACCGGCCACACATCACGCGCGAAGTCGAGATCGATCGGGGTCTTGAACGCATACCTGCCGGTGCTGGCATCCAGTTCCAGCTTCTTCCGCTCCAGCATTTCGGCAAAACGGTAGTAATGCGCCAGATCAGCGGCACCGGTGTCGGGCGGGCCGTCGCTGCCTTCGCCCTGGTGCATGATGATGTTGATGGCGCGGCTGACGTCATCCAGATGTTTCACCACCAGCCACGCCAGCGGCCCGGTGATCTGGTGGTCCGTAGACAGTTTTGGGTTCAGGCGCTTGAAGGCGCGCAGCGTGTGCTCGTACATCTGGCCGATGGTGAGATCGCCATCCGTCTCCGGGTCGTCGGTCGCAATGCTCTTGGCGGCGGCCAGCGCCACGTGGTGCCCGGGATGTTTGGGGCGTTCGATTTCCATGAACACCTTGATCATCTCGGGCGTGAAGCCCATCAGCGGCACGGTCAATTCCGGGTGGACGTTCAGCGGCAGCTTGCCCGGATAGACCGGCACGTTGGCGGTGATGCGCGGGCGCCCGCCAATGCCGACAAGCATGTTGCAGGCCAGCGCCATGTGCAGCATTTCCTCCTGCACGATATTCCGCAGCGACTTGGCGACCGGATGCACGTCGTCCTTGAACGTCCAGATCGCGCACAGGTAGGGCGGCAACGTGGCGAATTCGAGCGTCACCGCGCCGTCGAGCGCGGTGCGCAGGTGTTCGAGGTCCTCGTCCCGGTGATAGGCCGGCGAGCCCTTGTGGTGATGTTCGTGGAGCGCATGGAAGCGCGTGACGATGTCCGACACATCGGGAGTTTGGTGTTGGGTGGGGATCATACGTGCGCGCCTGCGCTTTCGGCGATGAGACTTTCGGTGTCGATGCCATTGAGGTGGTCGCCCAGGCGCAACGACATGGCCGTGAGCGTCAGCGTCGGGTTGACGGCGGTGCAGTTGGGGAACGTGGCGTTCGAGCACACATACAGGTTGTCGGTACCAAACACCTTCATGTGCAAGTCGGTCACGCCCTCTTCAGGCGTGCGCCCCATGCGGCAGGTGCTGGTGGCGTGGTGGCCGCCGGGGTCGTCCCACTTGGCGACGGTGATGTCGCATTCCATGGCGCGCAACACGCCCTTCATCGTCTCGATGCGCTTGCTGGCGCGTTCGGCAAAACGCGGTTCGCGGAGGTAGTCGATGCGGGTCAGCGGCAGGCCCATGCGGTTGGTGCCTAGCTGCGGCGTGAGGCGGTTGCGGTACTGGCCTTTCTCTTCATAGAAGGCCTGTAACTCCTGCTCCATCGGGCCCGACATGATGGCCGCGATCTCGGTGCGCGACTTGCCATCGATCATCAACTGAGCGATGTCCACGTTGGGCAGCACCCGGTTCTTGAACAGGAAGATCTTGCCGTCCTGCTGGGTCGCCTCGGTGTCGTAGGTGCGCGACATCAGTGTCGGGAAGTCGTATTCCTGCAGCCAGTGGCCCGGATTTTTCGGGAACGTGCCTTTGACGCGCAGGAACGAGTGCGACACGATGAAGCGACCGACGAGGTCGTGATCGTTGCCGATGCCGTTCAGCCAGTGGCTGGAGATGGACCGCATCAACAACTTGGCGCTTTCATACGTGCCGGCGCACACGATGAAGGTATCGGCCGTGACCTCGTGCACGTCGCCGGTGAGCGTGTCGAGGTATTCGATCGCCTCGATCTTCGACTTCTTGCCGACGATCAGCCTCGTCACCGGCGCATTGCAGCGCTGCCGGTAGCCGGTGTGGCGCGGATCGTCGCGTAAGTCGTCGAGCACCTGCTGCCCGGTGAAGCGCGAGCCGATCGGACAGTACTTGCAGGTGCCGGTGGTCATGCACTTGCGATAACGCGCGATCGGCATCTTGCCCGGTTCGATGCCGACCTTCGTGAAGCCATCGATCATGGCGCCGTCGGCGGCGGTCCACTCGAAGGTGGGGCGCGGATACGGCGTGGCTGCGCGGTGCGTGTTCCAGCTCTCGGAGACGTCGCCGCACACCGAGAGGTATTGCTCCGCCTGGTAGTAGTAGTCCTGCAGGTCGGCGTAGGTGATCGGCCAGTCGGCGCCCTCGCCGGTGTTGCTGCGCAGGTGGAAATCCTCCGGCTTGTAGCGCATGCACCACGCGCCCCAGTGCAAGGTGGAGCCGCCGTAGGCCATGACGCGCGCGCCCTCGTAGCCCCACTTGATGTCGCCGACGGTGATGTTTTCGCCCGGGACGTCGTAGCAATAGTCGTAGGGCTTACGGTCGGTGATGATGTAGTCCCACCAGTAGCGGCGATTCTTCGCTTCGACCTCGGGTCCGGCATCGAGGAGCAGGATCGAGGCGCCGCGGTCCTTCGCCAGCAACTGCCGCGCGACGGTGGCGCCGGCCACGCCGGAGCCGATGAACGCGTACTGGAAATGTTCGGTCATCATCAGTCTCCTTTCTGCTCCGCGTCGGTGCCCGGCACCCAGGCAGTGACGCGCGGCAGGCGGTTGTAGCGCGAGCCGCCGAGATAGCCGTTGTAGTTGAGCGGCGCGGGTGCGCCGAAGCCCTTGAAGCCGCCGGCCACCACCTGCACGCGGATGAATTCATCGACCACGTACTTCTTGACGTGCGCCAGCCGCGAGGTGGGGGGACCGTCGGGAACGCCGCTGCGCAGCAGCAGGAAGGCATAGGCGTTGTCGGGTCCGTACAGGTCCTGCAGTTCCCGCATCACCGTGATCGCATTGCGGTACTCACCGAAATAGCTCGGGGCCGACTGCGTCTTGGCTTCGATGAACTCCAGCCAGCTGCTCTTGACGCTGCTGGAATCGTGGTCCAGATTGCCCCAGCAGCGGCCGATCGCGACAAACAAATCCCAGAGCGCCTGGCGATCCGATTCGGACAGGGTGATGGACTCGGGATCGATCAGGGTGGCCGGGATCGCGTCGTGGCTCACCGTCGCGCCAATCATCGTGCTCATTTCTTTGCGCCTCCTGTTGATGCGTGGCTGGGTGTGGTCTTGCCCGCGGCCGCTCGGCGCGCATGGTGATAGTCCGCGTGCGCCTTGTTGCGTTCGGCAATGTAGCGGGAGGCCTGGCGTTGCGTGGCCGGTATCGGCGCGGGCTTGCCAGAGTCTTCATGTCCGTCGAGATGGTTCACCTGCGCGAAGACCTCGAGTTGGACCGGAGACAACGGCTGGTCCAGTGCGGCGCTCAGGCTGGTGGCTGGTAATGCCGGTCGCTCCAGCTTGGTGGGGCAATCCTGTCGCGGCTGGCTCAACGTGAGGAACAGATCGTCGAAGCTTGCAGCTTGCCCTTCGCGCGCCGTCAGCGGCTGCGGCCGCAATCCCCACATCTTGCGCACGGTGGCGAGCACCGACGTGTGTTGCAGGCGCCTGTTCTCGACGTGCCCCGCGGCCAGCCACGGCGACACCAGCACCGCCGGCACGCGGCATCCCAGGCGGTTGAAATTGAACACGTATTGCAGCTTCGGCTGGCCCTTGTCGTTGAACATGTAGCCGTATTTCTGTTTGTCGTACGGCGTCGGCGACGCGTTGGGATCGGGCGGCAGAATGTTCTCGGCTGGCGGCGTCACGTGATCATAAAAGCCGCCGTGCTCGTCGTAGGTGATGACGAGCAGCGTGTCGTTCCAGATCGGACTGGCTCGCAGCGCCTCGTAGACGTCGGCGATCCAGTGGTCGCCATAGCGCACGTCGTACGGCGCGTGCTGAGAGTTGGCGAACCCGTCCTCGGAGTCGGCATAGCGCGGACACAGGAACACGTAGTTGGGAAAGGTGGCGGGGTTGGCGAGGTCCTTGGCGAACTGATCGAAGTGGCGAATCTTGTCGACCTGGCCCTTGAGCCCGACGAAATTGACGGCGTCGGACAGGTCGTAATAGTAGGTGGCCCAGGTGAGCGTCCCGTGCTCGTCGATGTCGTCATAAATCGTGCGCGCGTTCATCGGGTATTCCCACGGGTTGTGCACGAACCCCAGCGACGTGGCGGCGTGCATGAAGAGGCGATTCGGTTCGGTGGGGCCCGGTACTTCGGAGAACCACTTGTCGCAGACGCAAAACTGCCTGGCCAGGCCATTGATCACGGGCAGCTGCTCGGGCGAGAACGACGCCATCACCACCGCCAGGTGATCGGCGGGTGGCTCAGCGGGGGCCTTGAACTTGGGATCCTGTTTGGCCCAGTCGGTGTAACAGCCCTTCAGTTCCTGGGCATAGCTGGCCACGAAACCGCTGCTCGATGGAGGCGTGGTGTTGGTGGCGCCGCTGCCGCCGGCGCCCCACGCGTCGTTGAAGATCTGCTGATTGGCCGACGGGAATGAATGTGACGGACCGCCGTACATGTCCGCGATCTTGCCGTTGGCCATCTTGGGCGGCGGGATGTCGCCTTCGGGGATGCTGAAGAACTTGGCCGCTTGCACCGGTACCGATTCTGCGGGCTTCGGTTGCTGCGGGTTCTTGTAGTTGACGTGCGCCAGGTCGACGCCGTTGGCGTCGAGCTTCACGCCGTCGACGCCCGGCAGCTGGCCGACTACCTGATCGAAGGATCGGTTTTCCAGCATCAGGACCACGACATGCTTGATGCGCTCGCCGGCGGGTGACGGCGTCAGCGGCTTCGCCGGCGACGGCGCGGGCGTGGCGGTGACCGGCGTGGTGGCGGCGGCCGCGCTCGCCGCTGCATCGGTGCCGATGTCGGATGTCAACGCGAGCTGGAGAAACTGCGCCATGCGGGTGCCGGATTGCCAGCGATCGGTCCACGTCGAATCTGCGGGAATGTGCTCAGGTTGAACCACGCCGTGCTTCTCGCGTTCGCGCAGCCAGCGCGGATGCCAGTGCGTGAACAGCCGGCACATCTCCACGAAGTACTCTTCGGCCAGCCGCTGGTCGCCGTGGATGAC
This sequence comes from Acidobacteriota bacterium, assembly GCA_032155105.1. Lineage (GTDB taxonomy): Bacteria > Acidobacteriota > Vicinamibacteria > Vicinamibacterales > UBA2999 > 12-FULL-67-14b. Next base: position 5,487 of record JALDXK010000032.1, on the reverse strand, counting down.
CAGCGAGTTTTCATCGTTATGGGCGGTGGAGTTGGCCGAGTAGTTGGCCGAACCGGTCACGACGACGCAGTTGGGCTTGTCCCAGTCGATGATCAGTATCTTGTGGTGGACCAGCGGGTTGTAGCCGTCGCGCTTGAGTTCCTTGTAGAGCGCCGTTTCGCTCGGTTCATCGTCGAGCGGCGCATTGCACGCGACCACGCGCGGGTCGGCGGTGTGGGCTTCGGCAAACAACAATGCATCGCCGTCGCCACCGTCGGGGTTGGTCTTGCCCTGATAAGCGCGGTCGATCACACCGAAGGCGGGCACACTGTTGTCGAGCATCGCCCCAACCAGCGCCGCGTCGGTCATGCGGAACGTCATGAACAAGCGGCTCGACTTGGCGCCCTTGGCGAGCGTCGTCATGCGATCCAGGTCGGGTCGATCTTTCGTGGCGTGCGGCGAGAAATACACTTCGTAGGTGGAGCCGACCGTGGTGCCTTTTTGATTGGCCGTGTGCAGGCCCGTGTTGTCGTCTTTCAGCACGCGCTCGAAGTCGACGAGGTAGGCGGCGGCGACGTCGGGGTTGCGCACGATCACGCTTTGATTCGATTGCGTGGAGATGCCGCCGTCGGTGAAGTTCGTTGAACCGGTCAGCACCGCCAGCGGCGAGCCGTCGGCGCGCTTCTGCACCATGTACTTGTTGTGGCTGATCGACACGTGCAGGCGCTGGTGGACCGTCGCGCCGGCCTGCACGAGCTTGGTGTACGCAGGCCCGTTGGGGCCGTGGTTCTTCGGGGTGGTGATTTCCTCGGTCCCCCAGTCGAGCGAGATGCGCAGGCGCGAGCCCAGCGCCACGAGCGCATCGAGCACCTGATCGCTCTGCAGGTGGTAGGCGGCGACGTCGAGTCGCAAGTTCGGATCGGCTTTCACCTCGCCGATGAAATCCACGATGGCCTTGTCGAGGCCGCGCGCCAGCCAGGACATGGCCTGCGGATTGGATTCAGGCTTTACGCCCGCGCCGAACAGGCGCTCGAGCTCCTGCATGTCTGACAGGGCGCGATTGAAATTGACTTCGGGCTCGAGCGGGCCGTGCTCGTGCTCAGGCTCAGTGGCGATTTCCACCCGCACCGAGGCATCGCTCTCGAGCACCAGCGCTCCTGGCTGCCCGCGGACCGGCGTGACCTCGTAGATGAAGCGGCTGCCGCCGGCCAGGCCCTCGTGCGTCTTGTCGTTCTCGATGCCGAAGTCGCACCAGACCATCGACTGGATCGGCGCCTGGTTGGACGGATACAGCTGCCCGGTCTTGATCGCGTCGCCCGGAAAGCGCAGCACGGTGGGCAGCCAGTGGAGCTTGTGGTCGGTTCCCGTGCGGCTGATGGCGAAACCGAGCAGGCCGGCAAGCTCCGCCTGCGGCCATTGCATGGCCAGCGAGACGGCGTGTTTGCCGCTGATGGCCACAACCGTACGGCCTCGATGCAAAACCTTGTTTCTCATGCTGCCTCTCTGTTGTCAGTGCAATGACGACGGGTCGTTCGCGAGGGAGGGCCAGGGAAAGGGCGACAGCTCGCTGATGTGTCGCATGTGATGCGCGCCGTGCCGGTTGGCCATCAGCACTTCGATGTCGTGGTGCGAGATGGACGCGCTTTCGTAAATCAACTGCTTGCAGACACCGCAGGGATGACAGAAGGCGAGGCCGCTGGGGTCCTCAGTGGACACGCAGGCGACTGCTCGCACCTCACGCTCACCATGGCTGGCCGCGTGGGCGAGCGCCGCGTGCTCGGCATGCAACGACAACGTGCCGGTGGCGGACCAGAAAACGGCGGCCGAATAAATGTGCCCGGCGACGGTGAGGACCGCGGCGCCAAAACAGAGATTCCCGGGTTGCAGCGGGTGGGAATGGCCAAGCGCCTCGATGGCGGCGTGCACCAACGATTCGCGATCCGCAGCTGTGAGCGGCTCAGCCGGCACGGCGGCACTGGTCGTGCTTCCGGGCAAACCACCGGTATCTGAACTCATTCGTCTGGCCCTTCCCAGCGCAATTCGACGCGAACGCGCTGTGCCGGTGATGTCCGCGTGCGGTTAGGCCTGACAATCCTCAGGATGGGTGCTTACGCCCACCTCAACACAAACTCCCGTCGTGGTCGTAGAGAAGGGGCGAGCCAACTCTGCGCACCAAGAAGGAAAAGAAAAGCCGCAGTGAGCCGAAAGCAAAGCCGATCTATGTATGTCACGTCAACATTAATGTGGTGGTTCCAGTCGTATTGGTACTTTTTTATTGCCGAGGCTCCACTATTTCGGAGGCGCATTTCGTGATGGCGGCAAGCAACCCTATGCGCGGCCTCATGCGTCCAATCGGCAGCATGTTTGACCACCTTCGCCAAGATATCGCCGGCGCCCTTCGCGGCCTGATCAAGAGTCCCGGCTTCGCGGCTGCGTCGCTCATCACGCTGGCGCTCGGCATCGGCGCCACCTCGGCCATCTTCAGCGTCGTCAAGGCGGTGCTCATCACGCCGCTGCCGTATGCGAATCCCGAACGCACCGTGCAGATCTTCACGCGATGGACCGCGTTCGAGAAGACCTGGATCGCCGATCAAGAGGTGATCGACTTCCGCAACATGGCCAAGACCGTCACCGCGATCGGCGCGTGGGGGACGGGCCAGCAGAACCTGACCGGTGACGGCGAGCCGATTCGCGTCGGCGTGGGCTTCGTCACCGCGAACCTCTTCGACGTGCTGGGCGCGCGCCCCGCGCTCGGTCGCCTCATCACCGCGGCGGAAGACGTGCCGAACGGCCCGCAGGTAGTGGTGCTCGGCCACCCGCTGTGGCAAGCGCGATACGGCGGCGATCCGTCCATCATCGGCCGCACGGTGATGATCAACGACGTGCCGGTCGAGGTGATCGGCGTGATGCCGGAAGGCTTCCGCCTGCCGACCGATTTCAATGACGATGCGGCGGAGCCGACGCAGTTGTGGCGGCCGATCGCGTGGGACATGACCGGACTCAGCCGCAACCACGGCTACTACGCCGTGGCGACGCTGGCGCCAGGACAGTCCGCGGCCAGCGTCACCGATGAACTGCGCGCGATCTGCACGCGGTTGACCGAGCAGGGCGCGTACCCGGTGCAGATGCAGTTCACCGCGTTTGCCGTGCCGCTCGACGAGGAGATTCGCGGCGGCGTGCGCCCGGCGATGTGGCTGTTGATGGGTGCGGTCGGTTTCCTCCTCTTGATCGCGTGCGCGAACGTCGCGAACCTGTTGCTGGTGCGCGGCGATGCCCGCCTGCGCGAGATGGCGGTGCGCACCGCGATTGGCGCGGCGCCCGATCGCCTGATGCGCCAGTTGCTCACCGAGAGCGTGGTGCTGTCGGTGCTCGGTGCCGTGCTCGGATTGGCGCTGGCGTCGCTGGGTCTCCGACTGCTGATGGCCATCGATCCCACGAGCCTGCCGCCGCTCGCGCCGGTCAAACTCGATTGGGCCGTGGTCACCTTCGCCCTCGTGCTCGGCGTGATGACCACCATCGTCTTCGGCCTCGCGCCGGCGGTCAGGACGCTGCGCATCAACCTCGTCGAGTCGCTGCGCGAAGGCGGCCAGCAAACCGTTGGCGGTCATCGTCAACGGCTCCGCAGCATGCTGGTCGTGGCGGAGGTGTCGCTCGCGGTCGTGCTCGTCATCGGCGCCGGCCTAATGGTGCGCAGCCTGGCGGCGCTCGGGCAGATCGATCTCGGCTTCAATCCGGAGCAGGTGCTGACCATGCGCGTGTCGGTGCCGGCGGCGCGCTACGACACGCCGGAGAAAGTGATCGAGTTCTACCGGCAGTTGAACGAGCGCGTGCGCGGCATTGCCGGTGTGCAGTCAGCCGGCTTCGTGCGCGTGCTGCCGCTCGCGACCACGATTGGCGATTACGGCCTCGATGTGGAGGGTTTCCAGGAATCACCAGGCGTGAACGCGAAGGGCGACTGGCAGATCGCCACCGATGGCGCCTTCGAGGCGATGGGCATGCGATTGATGCGCGGGCGCTGGTTCACCGCCGCCGATACGCGCCAGTCGCAGGCCGTGGCGGTGGTCAACGAGACGCTGGCGCGCACCTACTGGAAGAATCCCGAGGACGCTATTGGCGGCCAGATCCGGGTGGGGGGCGGCATGACTCGTCCCTGGGTCATGGTAGTGGGCATGGTGGCCGACGAGCGGCACAACGGCGTGACCGGGGTCGTGAAGGAAAAGTTCTACGTGCCGCACAGCCAATGGCACATCGCGACCTCGGGCAGCCTGATTCGCGGCGGCTTCATGGTGGTGCGCACCACGGGCGACCCGATGAGCGTGGCCGGGCCGGTGCGGAACGAAATTCGCGCGATGGATCCGAATCTTCCGGTAGCGAACATCCGTCCAATGACTGAGGTGGTCTCCACCTCGTTGGCGACGCCGCGGCTGACCGGGTTCCTCATGGGCGCGTTTGCCGCCATTGCGCTGATGCTGGCCGCCGTGGGTATTTACGGCGTCCTGGCATATCTTGTGGCGCGGCGGACGCATGAGATCGGCATCCGGCTCGCGGTTGGCGCCGATCGCACGCAGGTGCTGATGCTGGTGCTGAAGCAGGGCCTGTCCCTGGCCGGAGCCGGCATCGCCATCGGCGTGGGGGCAGCGTGGCTGCTGACGCGACTGATGCAAAGCGTGCTGTACCAGGTGCAGCCCGGCGATCCGTGGACGTTCGTGACCGTGTCGCTGGCGCTGGTCGCCGTTGCGCTGCTCGCCAGCGCGCTGCCGGCGTTCCGTGCCACGCGCGTGAGCCCGGTGATCGCGTTAAGAACCGAATGACGCACGATTGGTCGGTGGACTGATCATGATTACAGACGATCTGAAGTACGGCTATCGGCAACTGATGAAGGCGCCTGGATTCGCAATCACTGCGATTCTCACGCTTGGTCTCGCGATCGGCGCGAACACCGCCGTGTTCTCGCTCGTCGATGCGTCGCTGCTGAAGTCGTTGCCGTATCCCGATCCGGACCGGCTCGGCACCATCGGCGGGATCTATACCCGGAATGGCGCAGTGATCGAGCGGGGAACGAGAGCGCTCGACGGCGCGGGATGGGAGGCGCTTCGCGATCAGGCGAAGTCTGTGGACGCGGCGATCTATTCGGGGATATCGGCACGTGCGAGCCTGGTCACCGACGCGCGAACGATGACGGTCGTGCCGCAGCGCGTCAGCGCCGGCTACTTCCGCGTGCTCGGCGTCGCGCCGGCGATCGGCCGTGAGTTCGCGGCCGATGAAGATGTCACTGGCGGCCCCGCGCTCGCCGTGCTGACCGATCGCTTGTGGCGATCGGCGTTCAACGGTGACGCGTCAGTCGTAGGCCGGACGATCCTGCTCAAGGGCGAACCGCACACGGTGGTCGGCGTGATGCCCGGCTCGTTCAAGGCGAACAACGATGCCGATCTGTGGACGCCGCTGCGACCCTCGCGCACCGGCGAAGGCGGCGGCACGAACTACGGTGCGGTCGTCCGTCTGAAGGAC